>JAUXGC010000105.1 GCA_030622375.1 Sulfurovum sp. | reverse complement strand
ATCTCTTTTGGTATTGCTCCTGCAATGTTACTTTATTTCTTCATAGGACATGAGTTTGGACGGTTTGGTATTTTAGTCTCTGCACTTTATGTCATCTTTGGTGCTATTCGTTTGGCACGATTTAACATTAGCACTGCCAAAACAGACCCTAATGTTTTTATAGGACTCCCTATTCCTACTGCAGCTGTATTTGTTTCTATGTGGATACTCCTTTTTCACAAATATACCTTGGAAAACTACAGTATCATTTTGTTATTTTTAGCCTTAGGCGTAGCTACTCTTATGGTAAGTAACTTCCGTTACCCTTCATTTAAAAAGATCCAACTTGACAAACAAATGGTCTTTAAGACACTCATAATACTCACTATGGCAGCTTCTCTACTTTATCTTTTTTCAGCAGAAGGTTTTGCTTTGATCATCTTATCTTATACACTTTATGGACCACTTCGTGCCGTGCGTACAATGTATCTCAAAAAGATAAAAATTAAAAGATAATTTTTATCTCTTGTAATAACTTTCGATTTATTGTATAATGCATAAAAATTAATTAGGAGAATATTATGAAAAATATCATAAATTACTATACCATTTTCACAAAAGATAGTACTCTCCTGCTGCTCTCACTCTAATACTTCATAAATAATACAATTCCACTTTTTTAGTTTCTAATTAACTACAATTTAGATAAAATTAGACCATTCACAGCGTATAACGCTTTTTATACAATCAAGGTAACACAATGAGTAAAAATACAATTATAATATTTGATACAACATTAAGAGATGGTGAGCAGAGTCCAGGGGCCTCTATGAACACTGAAGAAAAAATCCAAATCGCTACACAGCTAGAGCGTTTGGGTGTGGATATCATAGAAGCAGGGTTTGCAGCAGCAAGTCCAGGGGATTTTGATGCCATCAATGAAATATCACAAAGAGTAACTAACTCTACTATCTGTTCCTTGGCTAGAGCTATTGACTCTGACGTGAAGGTAGCAGGTGAAGCCATTGCAAAGGCAAAGATGAAGCGTATCCATACATTCATTGCAACATCCAGCATCCATATGGAACACAAACTTAAAATGACTCCAAGTGAAGTTATTAAAAGGGCTGTCAGAGCTGTCGAGTATGCACGCACTTTTGTAGATGATGTGGAATTTTCATGTGAAGATGCAGGACGTTCAGATATGGGCTTTATGAAAGAGATAAGTGATGCCGTTATAGAAGCAGGTGCAAGTACCATTAACTTACCAGATACTGTTGGTTTTAGACTTCCTTTCGAGATAGGTGCTATGGTGAAAGAGATGGGTGAATACGTCAAGGGACGAGCCATCATTTCCGTACATAACCATAACGACTTAGGTTTGGGCGTAGCAAACTCTTTGGAAGCTATTAGCAATGGAGCTAGACAGGTGGAGTGTACTATTAACGGTTTGGGCGAGAGAGCAGGAAATGCTGCACTTGAAGAGATTGTTATGGCATTAAAAACACGTTCAGATATTTTTTCTGACTATGAGACCAATATTAATACCAAAGAGATATATCCATCAAGCCGTTTGATAGCCAATATTACAGGTATCGAACCACAACCAAATAAAGCTATCGTAGGTAAAAATGCTTTTGCCCATGAGAGTGGCATACATCAAGATGGCATGTTAAAAAATAAAGAAACCTACGAAATCATCCGCCCAGAAGATATCGGTTTAGATATGGAAGATACTTTAGTCTTAGGAAAACATTCAGGACGTGCGGCATTTAAAGATAAATTGAGCAAGTTAGGTTTTGCCTTGGATGATGAAGCATTGAACAGCTCTTTTGAGCGTTTTAAAATCTTAGCAGACAAAAAGAAAGATATATATAGTGATGACTTAAGAGCATTGGTAACCAATGAAATGACTTCTGCGCCTAAAATTTATGAATTAATATCTTTACAGTTAATGGATTGTTCAGAAGGTGTACCATCTGCTGCCGTGAAGATTAAAAAAGATGATAACGAAATCATTGAGGCTGGTATAGGTGAAGGAACCATGGATGCTATTTTTAAAACAATAGATAGAATTTCAGGCTATGAGGGTCAACTAATGGACTACAGAGTCAAATCTGTCAGTCAAGGTAAAGATGCTTTGGCAAATGTAACAGTTAAAGTCTCGTTTAACGGTGAACCTACCATTATAGGGCACGGCTTAAACATAGATACTATGTTGGCAAGTGCTAGAGCTTACATAGGTGCTCTAAACAGCTATTTAAGCATGGAAGGAAAATTAAAATCACGCCATAGCAACAGTAGCGATACTATTTAAAGGTCTTCTTTATAGATATTTTGAACAATATGTCTTTGTCCCAAGGCAAAATATCTATACCATCTTTTCTGTAGTTGGACAAGTTATATTTTGTCTGCTCCAGAGCAAAAATGATACTACTATCTTTAAGCCAATTGACATTATGATACTTAACCTCTAAAAGCAAAAACTTCTCTAACCACTCATCTTTTGCATACCACATACTAAATCCAATATGAGCTGAGACTTGTTGCGTTAAATCAAACTCTAAATTTGAAACAAATGCCAAAGCTGGCGTAAAACCAATACTCAAATCACTTCTGCCAAACCCATAAGTTTTAGGGACATCATCATCTATCTCCAAATAATAATAACCCTCAAGCAGTCTGAATGAAAAGGCAAGAGGAGCTTTTTTATATGCCAATTCCACACCTAATCCTGTTTTCACATATTGCTCGACTGAACTTACTGTATTCATTTTCCAGTTAAAATCAAAAACAGTATTAACGGTAAAATATTCACTTGGCTTAAAAACAGAGTTTTTAAGCTGATAATTAGCCCTAAACCAAACAGGTATATGGTCTGGGTCTTGCTCGTTCTCATCATGCTCAATAAAAGCTTCAAAAGATGCATAGTGATATATACTATTTGACATACTGTACTGTGCATAGATGCCTGCATTTATGCCAATGGTATGAAAATCTTTTTGTACTATAAAATCATGTAGTCCATAAGAGTATTGTATTTGTAGTGGATTTATGGAAGAGATGCTAATAGACTGGCTTGTAGGCTTATATATATTTTTTGGTGAAGTAGCAAACACTATAACACTTAATAAAAAAAGTATTGCACTATTTTTAAAAATCATTTTAAGACATTTATAAAGCTACATATACTTTTTAAGTACGTCAGGAATCTCTATGCTACCATCTTCATTTTGATAATTTTCCATGATAGCCACTACTGTTCTACCCACAGCAAGAGCCGAACCATTTAGAGTATGCACAAACCTATTTTTCTTGCCATCCTTAAAACGAATCTTTGCACGTCTTGCCTGAAAATCTCTAGTATTGGAGATAGAAGAGATTTCACGGTATTGGTTTTGTCCTGGCAACCAAACTTCCAAGTCCACAGTGCTTGCTGCTGAAAAACCCAAGTCACCATCACAAAGCTCCATCACTCTATGAGGCAAACCAAGTGCGGTGAGTATATCTGAAGCATTCTGCACCATCATCTCAAACACTTCATCAGATTTCTCTGGATGAGAGATGGCAACCATCTCTACTTTATCGAACTGATGCTGGCGTATCATGCCACGCGTATCACGACCTGCAGAACCTGCCTCTTTTCTAAAACATGGTGTATATCCTGTCATTAGTACAGGAAGTTCTTTTTGATTTAATATCTCATCATTATACATATTTGTCAACGGTACTTCTGCTGTAGGGATAAGATATAAATCTTCTCCCTCTATCTTAAAAAGGTCGTCTTCAAATTTAGGAAGTTGACCTGTACCTTGAAGCATTGCTGAGTTATTCATAAACGGTACACAAAGCTCTTCAAAGCCTTTGGTAGCATTTGTATCAAGAAAGAAGTTTATCAGTGCTCTTTCCAGCCTTGCAGCCTCACCACGAAGCACAGAGAAACGACTCTTTGCAAGTTTTACCCCACGTTCAAAATCTATCCATCCATTACTCTGTGCCAACTCCCAATGCTCTTTAGGTTTAAAAGAGAAATTTCTAGGCTCAAGTACTCTTCTGAGTTCAACATTATCATCCTCATTGGCACCTTCTGGTACTTCATCATCTGGAAAATTAGGCATAGAGAGTGCCACACTATGAAGTGCCTCTTCTGCCTCTCTAGCTCTCTGCTGAAGTGGTATCATCTCTACTTTATTTGCATCTACTTTTGCTTTAAGTTCTGCAATATCTTTACCTTCTCTCATGTACTGACCAAAAAGTTTAGACATACTGTTTTGCTCCGCCCTCAAAGCTTCCAGTGCTGCATTTATATTTTTTAAAGTGGCAAATAGTGTTTGAAGATTTTCCAGTGTAGGGGCATCTATGCCTTTTTTTTGCAGCTTTACGCTTGCTTCATCAAAGTTATTTTGTAGATATTTTAAGTCTATCATTAATTTTGCCTAGTAAAAAATTTATATGAAATTATAGTAGAAAAAGTAGAAAATATGGATTAAAGGTAGTGGGCAAAATTACTCTTGCCCACCTATGTTAATATATAGATATAAAAACCATAAACTATAGTTTTATACCTTAACAGCTCTTGTAGCTACTAATAGAGATAATTAATACCTATAAGAAAACTCTGTGAATCACTAATCGCATCAGAGTTAACCAGTGAATATCTATACATTAAATCAATATCAAAAGTATCCATCAACCCCACAATAATACCTGCTTGTCCACCATATATAAAAGAGCCCTCCGATATAGCAGGTACAGTAGTATCACCTTTAGATTCGTAACCCATCCATCCAGCATTTAAACCAATATATGGTCTAAAATAACCTGTATCAAAGTCGGTGGTCAAGATATAATAATCAAACTCTAGCAAACCTTTTTCATAATCTTGATTATCCTCTTTACTGGAAAGAAAACTGAAAACCAACATTGCTCTCCAATCCTCATTTTGTGCTCCAAGACGGATTCCAATCTCCATATCTTCGCCTTCATGGTTATAAAAACCGTTAACACCTGCTGTGTTTCCCTGTATTGTTCCTTGACCAATCTCCAAACCTAAAAACCTATTGCCCTCAGAAAGATCCATTGCATAGAGTGAATTTCCTAGT
>JAUXGC010000161.1 GCA_030622375.1 Sulfurovum sp. | reverse complement strand
TACCGTATCACACTCTTCACACCAGTTTACAGTGGTACTCTCACGATAAAGCAAACCCTCTTCAAACATCTTGATGATAAACTCTTGTTCCCACTTCGTATAGAGTGGGTCACAAGTGGCAAACTCACGTGTTTTAGAAAAGCTCAACCCAAGCGTATTAAGCTCTTTTCTCATATAATCAATATTTGAATATGTCCACTCTTTAGGATGACGACCATGTTTTATGGCAGCATTCTCAGCAGGCATACCAAACGCATCCCAACCAATAGGATGAAGCACATTATAATTTTGTTTTCGATAGTAACGTGCAAATGCATCACCAATGGCATAGTTTCTTACATGACCCATGTGCAGTCTTCCGCTTGGAAAAGGGAACATAGAAAGTATATATTTCTTCTTTCTTATTAAAATATCATCAGGCTCAAAAGCCTTCTCGTCATTCCATTTTTTCTGCCATTTGGATTCAATCTCACTTGGATTGTAACTCATAAATTCTCGCTTGTTTTAAGTATTTTATATTGGAAAGATTATATCTAAGATGGGGTTAGATATGTCTGTATAAGGCGATAGCAATCGCCCCCTAAATTGTTATTTAGAATTTACTAAAATGTATCGCACTGTCCCAAATCACCTGATGTAAGTCCGCGTCTAAACCACTTCACGCGATCTTCTGCACTTCCATGTGTAAAAGCATCTGGTCTCACATGTCCTGTAGTCTGCCTTTGCAAAGTGTCATCACCTATAGAACTGGCTGCCCTGAGTGCCTCTTCTATATCGCCTTGTTCTAAAATATTAAACTGCGTATGTGCATAGTGTGCCCAAACCCCTGCATAACAATCTGCTTGAAGCTCTACTCTAACTTGAAGAGCATTAGATTTTGTTTCATTTCTCCATTTCTGGTTTGCTTGTTGTACTTTATCTAAGGTACCCTGTAGATTTTGAATATGGTGCCCTACTTCATGTGCAAGCACATAAGCTTGTGCAAAATCTCCAGGGGCATTGTGCCGTCTTGACAATTCATCAAAAAAACCTAAATCCAAATAAACCTTTTCATCAGTAGGACAGTAAAATGGTCCCATTTGGGCACTTGCGTACCCACACCCACTACGCGTACTACCTCTATAAAGTACCATTACTGGGTCTCTATATGTTATGCCATACTTTGGCAAAATTTGCTTCCATACATCTTCTGTACTTGCTAAAACCTTTGCAATAAAAATTGCTTGTTTGTCATCTTCTGCTGAATTAACTGATGCAGAGGAACTTCCTCCTATACCTACAAGAGATAGAGGATTAAAACCAGAAAAATATGCTACAGCTCCCACACCAATAATAGCCCAGCCAAATTTAGTTCTAAGTAGAGGCTTTATAAAAGGCCATACCATCATCATCGTCCCCATTGAAGGAAGACCACGACCTCCCTTGCCAGAACTGGACCTTCTATCATCTACATTGTCACTCTTTCTCTCCTTATTCATACGCATATTAAAACCTTTTTATTGCATATTGCATTCTTTGCCTAATTATACCAATCAAAAGTAAAATTTAACTACAATAGTATCACTAAAAATTGAGGAGCAATAGTGTCATTAGCCTTAGCAAGAAGATATAGACCTACTACCTTTGATGACCTTATAGGACAGGAGACTGTTTCTCAAACTTTATCACTTGCACTAGATGGCAATAGACTATCACATGCTTACCTGTTTTCTGGCCTTAGAGGAAGTGGCAAAACTTCTACTGCACGTATTTTTGCCAAAGCACTGCTGTGCGAGCAAGGTGCTACTTCTCATCCTTGCGGAACATGTATGCACTGCATAATGGCAAGTGAAAATCGCCATATGGATATCATAGAGATGGATGCTGCTTCTACACGCGGCATAGATGACATTAAAGACCTCATAGAACATACCAAATACAAACCAAGTTCAGCTCGTTACAAAATTTTCATCATTGATGAAGTCCACATGCTAACAAACCAAGCTTTCAATGCTCTTCTTAAGACCCTAGAGGAGCCGCCAGACTTTGTAAAGTTTATTTTAGCAACAACAGACCCACTAAAACTACCAGCAACCATACTTTCTCGTACACAACATTTTAGATTTAGAAAAATACCACAAAATCTTGTTCTTAAACACTTGGAGTATATCTTAAACCATGAGAATATAGAGTATGAAAAAGAGGCTTTAAATATTATTGCCCGTTCTGGTGCAGGAAGCTTAAGGGACTCTCTCACTCTCATGGATCAAGCTATTGTTTACTCCAAAAATTTTGTAGATGTAGAGACAATAACCAATATGCTAGGCATAATAGATCCAAACCTTTTAGACTCTCTTCTTAATAATATTATTCTAAAAGACACTACAAAAATTTTAAATTTTATTAGGCTAGCTTCTGATTATGAAGCAGAGATGATACTTGATGAACTAACCCTCCATCTCAAAGATATACTCCTTACTGAAAATAGTAAACTGAGACCTATGATTATAGAGAGGTTCTTTAGAGTCATTGCAGAGTCTAAAAGCCTACTTTCATTAGGAAGCGATGGAGAGTTTGTTCTCTCTCTTTGCCTGTTTAAAATGATGGAAGCATTGGAGATAAAAGACATAGACAGTATGATACGTGGACTAGAACGAGAATTAAAAGGTGTTGAAGTAAGTGAAATTATGGTCACCACCCCTTCCCCAAATTTATCCCCCCTTACTAAAGTAATGACTATTACCGAAGATGACATTGCTTCAGCACCGCCAAAAGAGCAAAAGAGCAAAAATAGTAAGCCCACTGAGCCAAAAAAACCATCAAAACACTCATCTAACCCTTATCAAAAAACATTTGATAATTTAGTCAAAAAAATATATGATAGAAATTATGATTTAGGTGCCTTATTTGAAAAAAATATTGAATTTAAAAGTTTTATAGACAATAACTTAACATGGCATTCCAATGCAGAAGGTAGTGACAAAAAACAGCTTATTACACATTGGGGTGTTATCAATATGTTTACTAAAGAACTTTTTGGACTTGAAACAAAAATAGTCAATATCACTAAAAAAAAAATTGAAGTAAGCAATAACTCTCTTCAAGAAACTCAGATAACTCATATTGAATCTGTAACTGAGCCTGTCGAAGCTCCACATCAAGATGCCAATTCAGGCTCCATGATAGAAGATATTGAAATGAAAACCTCTTGCATCTCACCGGAAACGACACAAGAGAAAGACCCATCTACGCTCTTGGAAGAACCT
>JAUXGC010000152.1 GCA_030622375.1 Sulfurovum sp. | reverse complement strand
GTTTCTGCATTAAATCTAAACGCTTTAAGTGTTACCTTTCTAGTTGTACTCATCATGACCTCCTTAATATGTTCTTTCCATTGGCTCAAACTTACCAAGCACTACATCACCCCACTCTTGAGTAATGTTAAAATCTTTATCCATATATGCGTATGTATGTTTTAAGAATTTTTCATCATCTCTTTTAGGAAAATCTTCACGGAAATGACCACCACGGCTCTCTTCTCTATTTAGTGCACCTACAACTATAAACTTTGAAAACTCTAACATATGCCCAAGCTCTATAGCTTCTTGCAAGTCTGTGTTAAATGTATTTGATTTGTCATCTATGCGAATATTATTAAACTTTTTTAATAAGCTGTCAATATCTTTAATCTGTTTTTCAAGAGACTCTTTTGTTCTAAATACACCAGCATTTTCAGTCATTCCATCTTGAAGCTTAGTTCTAAGTTCTGGAACACGTTCATTGCCACTTGATGTTTTCAGTTTATTCATCTCTGCTAACATTATGTCTGCATCTGAGATGGACGCTTTTCGTAATTCAATACCTTCATCAAGTGCTTTAACCATGTTTTCTCCCGCATGACGACCAAATAGTAGGGCTTCTAGTACAGAGTTTGCACCAAGACGGTTGGCTCCGTGCACAGATACGCAAGAGCACTCACCAGCAGCATAGAAACCTTTTACCATCTCTGTTGGACTTTTACGAACTTGACAGTTAATGTTTGTAGGTATTCCACCCATAGAGTAGTGAGCAGTTGCTGAAATGTGGATAGGCTCTTTTAACATATCTTGCCCTTGAAATGCTATGGCAAGTTCACGAAGTTCAGGAAGTCTAGTAAGAATAATTTCAGGGTCAAGATGCGTTAAGTCAATGTTTACTGACTGACCATCTCTGCCTACACCCTTTCCTTGACGAACCTCTTCCATAATGGCACGACTTACAACATCACGAGAAGCAAGCTCCATAGCATTTGGTGCATACTTAGTCATAAACCTTTCACCTTCAGAGTTAAAAAGACGACCACCTTCACCACGAGCTGCTTCAGAGATGAGTACGCCAGAACCACCAAGTCCACTTGGATGAAACTGTACAAACTCCATATCTTCTAGAGGAAGACCATGTCTTGCTACAATAGAGAGTGAATCCCCTGTGTTTGCATGTGCATTTGAGTTAAATCTATAGGCTCTGGCATGTCCACCAGTAGCAAACATCGTTACCTTTGCATTGAAAATAGCTGGTTTTGAATTTGCAATATCATAGGCTACAACACCAGATACTTTTCCATCTTTGTAAATAAGATCAGCAGCGTACCACTCATCAAATACTTCAATACCTGCACGAGAAGCTTGTTCATAAATAGTTTGTAGTAGCGTAAGACCTGTTCTGTCTTTTGCATAACATGCTCTAGGCTTAGATTGCCCACCAAAAGGACGAATAGCAATATCGCCTTTCTCATCTCTAGAAAAAACTGCTCCCATTCTCTCTGCCCAACGTATAGTTTCTGGTGCTTTGGTACACATCAGTTCAACACAGTCTTGATCTGCTAAATAATCAGAACCTTTTACAGTATCAAACTCATGCAGCTCAGTACTGTCATCTGGATGTAATGCTGCATTTATGCCACCTTGTGCTGCACCTGAATGAGACCTGAGTGGGTGAAGTTTTGTTATGACTGCTGTTTTTTTCCCAGCCTCTGTTAACTCTTTAGCAGCTGCTAACCCAGCCAGTCCAGAACCAACGATAACGGCATCGTATTCATAGATTTTAACATCCGAAGTATCATGCATAATAGCTATGTCCTTTTCATTACAAATTTGTATCAATTATAGCTTTTTGTCTATTAAGTTTAGTGATAAAAGAAGATAATTTTTATGCAGATTGGGAGAGGTGTTACACTTTTTCATAGCTATTGAACTGTTAATGGATTTTTATTCCCAATATTTCATAGATAAAACTCTATGAAATATTATGGGTTATTTATATATTTTCTAAATCTTCGGCTTGTTTTGTAAAATCTTCAGATGATATAAGCTCTAAGTCTATCTCTCTGCCTATAGTTTTTTCTATCGCAGCAAAGTGTTTTTTAAACATAGATAGAATATCTTTATTTTCCACTATAAGTATTTGTGCCCCAGAATCTAGAGCATCCAACATAGTAGTTGCAGCCTTAGTGTAAGCCAACTTCCTACTCTCCTTAATCAATGAAAGTCCAGATAGTTTATTTGCTCTAGAAAATAGTAGTATTTTTGCTCCTGCTCGTATAATCATTTTGTGCATATAATCTATATTGTCCATAGTATCTCCTGCATAATAGGCAATATATTTCCCTTCAGTTTGTCTCAAAGTAGTTCTTGTTAGTTGTTTTTTCTTACTGAAACGGGAAACAAGTTTATTTGTTAAAGATGGTTTTTTGGGAGGGTTAACCATTAGTTTAAGCTCTTCTATGACAGCTGTATGATCTTGGGCATTAAATAAGTTGTTTTCATACTCACAGTCAAATAGACCACTATCCTCATCAGAAATTACCTTAAGTATCTCCTCTTTATATTCAGAACCATCAGCTATAAGCTTATGTGCCAAAATAAGTATAGCATCACCAATATATTCATGATCAAATTTTTCTGTCTCAGAAGAGTAGTGAAGAGCATAAAGTGTTTTATAGTACTTCAAGTCTTCTTCAGAGGCAAAAGGTGCTAAAAGTTCATAACTTTCCATAAAATCACTGTCATTGATTTTAAGTCCATTGTTGGAGCGATAAGCGTTAACTGGATCTACCTGAAGAGATGTTCCTAGTCTCTTTACAACATCTTTCATACTTTGCTTAGCATCTACAACTAAACCATTTATTTTAAATACAAGCTTCTGTTTGGGGTAAGTAAAGTTTTCATTTTGTTCCTGTATTTTTGCCAGTAAATCTTTAGTTGTTGCTTCTTCTTCTAAAATAATATTAAACTGTTTATAGTATGGAAGATAGTCTGTTTTGGCATTAAAAAAGAATGCTTTTATCTCTAGTGTTTGTAACATAATACAATCCCCTTGGGTAAGTTCAGATAGAAATAATTATATCTAATATTTTATATTGATTTGATAATCTTAGTATTTACATAAGCAATTAGATGCAGGCATGTTACAATTTTACTAACTATAAATTAACACCTATTGGACTATTTAGTATTATAATTTACTATTTTAACACTAATATTTGATACAATAATAAAACTCAATTGAGGTTACTTTATGATTTTTAGACTGTTTACATTAGTGGTATTTGTTTTTGCTGTATTTATTTTATATGATAGGTACACAACAAGTAAAATACCCATATATGAACCCATAGTCCGCATATCTCCACTTACAGAAACAAAATCTCTAATTTCTCAAGAAAAGTATGCTGATGCCTATGAGTATATGTC
>JAUXGC010000160.1 GCA_030622375.1 Sulfurovum sp. | reverse complement strand
GGCTACACTTGCAGTGGTTGTAGCTGTTATCTCTATAGCATGGTTCATCTGGGTAGCAACCATGCCAAACCCAAACAATAGAGGAAATGTTTACCTGCCACTTGATATCTTTGACAGAGAGCGTGTAGCAGGACTTACAAGCCATGAAGCTATCGTTGAGTCTTATGTCAATGAGACTGAAAATATTGCGGTTGTGAAGTATGAAAAAGAGTTGATAGATGAAGATGAGATTAGAGGGATGTTGAGCTAGTTTCGACTAGGCTCAACTATCTATGCCATCGTTACGTCTCTCTGAAGCGTAACACATACTTCAATTTAATCTACTTTTCTGTATTTATCCATCGCTAGATGATTTATAAATTTAATATGTTTACTTTTCATTTAAATATAGATTAGAGGTTATTTTGTGATTTGTAACAATATATTATTTATAGTCCTAAAAAATGCATACATCCAAAAAAAGCACCCAATGGAAAGAAAAAGATACTAGCAATATCAATCATCTTAGCCATTGTAGAAAGATGTTCCCAGCTATTGAAAATCCATACTATATTATAAATCCATCCCAAAAAAGTAACTACATATAAACCTAAAATTCCTACTATACTCAATGTATCTTTCATTCAACTTCTTCCTAAACTTTAATTTCAACGATATATATATCGTTGAAAGATTATAGCAAAGTTAATATTATAAACCTTTGATACATATATCGTTAGGATTTAATATTGCAGACTGAAGATTTGGAAGTTTATAGTGAACATATGCTTGATGTCGTATCTACTAATGTTAAAAAATACCGTGAAGAAAAAGGCTTTACTCAGATGCAACTTGCTTTAGAGATAGGGATGAGCGGAGGTGCTTATCTTGGTCGTGCAGAACTTCGGAAAAATAATCATCATTTTAACATACGTCATATTGCAAAGATTGCAAAAGTTTTAGAGATTAGTATAGAGAATTTATTTGAAGAAAACACCCACCGATAGTTGTTGCTATCGGTAGATTTTGGCTATTGCCTAAACATATGCATAAGATAATACATTGCTAATGCAAAATAACCAATAAATGCGATTGTATCAGAAAAATGGTGCATTTTATAACCTCCTTTTTCAGAAGTTATCCCACCATCTACCCTAAAATTACACCAAAAAAAAACCCCATATCTCAAAAGAGATATGGGGTTTAACTTCCATCGACTAGCAACAACTAGTCTAAGGAGGCACAAATATGCACCTGATGTAAATCGCATTTACATTTGGATTATAATAAAATATTCCTTAAATAACTATTAAACCTCACACTCCCCTAAATCTACTTCTCTATACTCCACATCCATCAAAGCACAAGCTCTTTTCATAATACCTTCTTTAGTAAATCCAAACTTTTCAAAAAGCAGGTCTGCCGGTGCTGAAGCTCCGAAGCTTTCCATGCCTAGTACATCGTCTGCATATCTGTAAAACTCTTGAGCTGTTGCTGCTTCAACTGCTAAAACTTTAGTGTTTGGATCAACTACTGTTTCTTTGTATTGCTTATCTTGTTCATTAAAGAGATCAAGACATGGTACAGAGACAACATTTGCGACGATACCAAGTGGTTTAAGATAACATGCTGCTTTAAGACAAGGCATCAACTCTGACCCACTTGCCATAAGTGTAAAGTTTGCATTTTTTCTTTTTTTAACTATGTATGCACCTTTGTTTACTTCACCAAAATCTCTTTTTGGTTTAAGTGTTTTGAGTTTTTGACGACTAAGTACAAAACCATGTGGTGCTTGTATAGTAAATGCTGTTTTCCATGCCTCTACATTCTCTGTTGCGTCTGCAGGTCTCCATACGTAAAAGTTTGGCAATGCTCTAAATTGAGAAATATGCTCTACAGGCTCATGTGTAGGACCGTCTTCGCCTACTCCTATGCTGTCATGTGTCCAAATAAAGAAATTTTGAATTCCCGTAAGTGCTGCGATACGAGCAGAAGGTTTTAAATAGTCAGAAAATACAAAGAATGTTGCATTAAAAGGGATTGTTGTGCCATAAAGTGCCATTGCATTGGTAATGGCAGCCATAGCGTGCTCCCTAATTCCAAAGTGCAGGTTTCTTCCTTTAGGGAAGTCGCCCATATTTTTAAGATCCGTTTTATTGGATGGAGCAAGGTCTGCTGAACCACCTATAAATGATGGGATTGCCGTAGCTATGGCATTTAGAATCTTGCCATTTGAATCTCTTGTAGCCACTTCGGGAGCTTCTGAAAAATCCGGATAGTCGATCGCTGAAAAATCAGGGTTTAACAATCTATCAAGTGCTTCATTTTGCTCTAAAAGAGGTGCCTCTTTTTGTCTATGTATCCACTCTTTCTCTGCAAGGTCGCCTTTATCAATAGCACATCTAAAACGCAAAAGTACATCTTTAGGAATTTGAAAAGTCTCATCAGGATTAAAACCCTCTTTAGTTTTAGATTCAGCAATAATCTTCTCACCCAATGGTGCGCCATGTGTATGATGTGTTCCCTCTAACTCGCCTGCACCTTTACCGATGATTGTATTGGCGATAATAATAGTCGGTTTTGTGGCAGACTTTACATCATCTAGTGCCTTTTCTATCTCATCATAACAGTGACCGTTTATTTTTACTACACTCCAGTTTTGAGCTTCAAAACGTTTTGCAACATCTTCACTCCAAGCAATGTTTGTATCACCCTCAATAGTAATATGATTAGAGTCATAGACAAGAACCATATCTTTAAGTCCTAGATGCCCAGCCAATGCACAAGCCTCATACGAGATACCCTCTTGCAAATCACCATCACCACAAAGACAATAAACTTTATGGTCTATGAGTTCACATGTCTCAGAGTTTACTTGATTTGCAGTATAAGACTCAGCCATTGCAAAACCAACAGCATTGGCAATACCCTGCCCTAAAGGACCTGTAGTAATCTCTATGCCATCGGTATGACCATACTCTGGGTGTCCGGGGGTTTTAGAGTCCAATTGGCGAAAATCTTTCAAATCATCAAGAGTAACATCATATCCCCAAAGGTGTAACAGCGAATAGATAAGTGCAGAGCCGTGCCCGCCTGAGAAAACCAAACGGTCACGGTTAAGCCATTTGGGATTTTTAGGGTTATGGCTAAGTTTTTCAGAAAGCACTACTGCTATATCTGCAAGACCCATAGGTGCCCCAGGGTGTCCAGAGTTTGCTTTTTGTACCATATCTGCTGCTAAAAATCTAATAGTATTTGCCATCTTTTTACGCATACTGTTT
>JAUXGC010000114.1 GCA_030622375.1 Sulfurovum sp. | reverse complement strand
AGTGGCGAAAAAAACTTTTATCTTTACGCTAACGTAAATAGTAAAAAAATTACAGCTACAGAAACCCTCAACAAGATAGATACAATTTTAACTCAGGCAAAAAAAGCTGGTATAAAGATTGTCCTGAAAGGAGAAGAAGAGAAAAAGAGAGAGCTTAAGAGTGATATGATGGCAGCATCTGGGGTTGCTATGCTTCTTATTATGCTCTCTCTTCTCTACCTCTTCAACTCTTTTAGAGAGACTTTTATGATGATGTCTGTTATACCTTTTGCTTTTTTGGGTGTCCTCATGGGTCACTTTGCACTAGGTGTCAACCTCTCTATGCCATCAATTATCGGCATGCTTGGTCTCTCTGGAGTTGTTATAAATGATGGTATTATCATGGTGATAAACCTTAAAAAAGCGAACAATATAGATGAGATTTACTTCTACGCTTCAAAAAGATTTAGACCTATTGTGCTCACATCCGTCACTACACTCATTGGTTTAAGTTCTCTTGTATTTTTCCCTACAGGACAGGCTGCTATTTTTCAACCTATGGCAATAGCATTAGCATTTGGACTTGCATGGGGGACTATACTTAACTTGCTATACTTACCTGTACTTTATACTATTTTAAATCAAAAAAGATTAGGAATCAAAGAGTAAAAAAATTTAAATTTCCTATAATTCTCAAGAGCTAATGTAAAGTTTTATATAAATAAATATGATATAATAAACCAAAAATAGTATCTGGAGATTTTCATCTTATGAACAATTACAGCTTAGATGACCTTATTATAGAAAATACCAAGCCAGCAAATAGCCGGACAAAGAGTTTTTTAACCATTATTGGTCTATTGATTATTGTTTTAATTATAGCCATAATCCTTACAAAAATTATACTCAAAGACCCAAGTGCAGAACAGCTCATAGTTGAGGAGAACAATACGGAAATTATTAGCCCTGAACTTACACTTCAAGATGTTATTAAACCCACATTGACAGAAGAAAAATCAAAGCTTTCAAATATTATAGATGAGTCTCCTAGTGCACCTATTCAGGTCAAAGAAGTTTCCAAAGAGACTATAAGCATAACAGAAAAAGTTATTCAACCTAAGAAACAAGCCGAAGTAAGAACTATAGAAAAAGAGGTAACAAATAAGCCATCAAAGGTAAAACCAGTCACATCAAAGTCTTACTATATTCAAGTAGGTTCATTCACTAAAATACCTAGCCCACGTTTCTTAAATATTATCAAAAAAAGTGGTTTTAATTATAAAATAACTTCTTCAACAAACTCTGGAGTTAAAAAACTACTTATTGGACCATATAAAGATAGATCATCTGCAAAGGAAGCTCTTCCAAAAATAAAAGATCGTATCAACAAAAGTGCTTTTGTGATTAGCAAATAAAGTTTAATAAATATGCATAAAACAGTTTTGTTTGACCAACTTACCCCTGTTGCTCTCTATGGAAAGCTTAAAACTATTTTCCCAAATGAAGTAACAATGCTCTTTGAGAGCGTAGTAAACAATAGTGATGGCAACTTTAGTTTTATTACCATAGGTACAAAAGAACGTCTCACATACAAAGACAAAATAACTACATATATAAATCAGTCTGGGGTTCAAAAAATTTTATCGGAAGACCCGTTCTCCTTTCTAAAATCTTATTATAACGATGTAGACAAAGAGGCGTATAGAACCATTGTTTCTGAAGTAGGATTCTCTTTTGTAGATGGATTTATAGGTTTTATAGCTTATGATATGGTAAAAGTATTTGAGCCTATACTTGAAAAAAGTATGGGTAGTATGTTAGATACACTGAACACCCCAGACCTCGACCTTGTGCGTCCTAAAATTATCATTGCCTATTCACACAAAAGTGCAAAACTCACACTTATCTTAAATGATACATCTATGCAAAGTGAATTTAAAGATATAGAGAATATGCTACACAATACTTGCACTCCTATGCCAATAAAGGCTGCAAAGCTTAATGGAGAAGGATATTTCAGTATTGAAGAAGAGCGCTTCAAAACACTTGTAAAGGAGTCCAAAGGGAGTATTCGTTCTGGAGACATCTTTCAAGTTCTTCTTTCAAATAGATATACACAAAGAGGTGAGATAGACCCTCTAAGTTTCTATAGGGTATTGCGTTCTAAAAATCCATCTCCTTATCTTTTTTTACTTGACTATGAAGATTTTTCTATTTGTGGCTCTTCTCCAGAAGTAATGATAAGACTCACCGAAAATGAAATACTTCTTCGTCCTATCGCAGGGACGCGTAAACGTGGCAAAAATGCTAAACGAGACAGAGAACTTGAATTTGAAATGCTAGCTGACCCAAAAGAGTGTGCCGAGCATCTTATGCTTATAGATTTAGGTCGAAATGATGTGGGTCGTGTCGCTCGTACTGGTACAGTTAAGGTAACTGACATGATGCGCGTAGAGAAATATTCTCATGTTATGCACATGGTTTCAGATGTTGAAGCACTATTAGAGAAAGATAAAGATATGTTTGATCTATTTGCTGCTACATTTACGGCAGGAACTATGACTGGAGCTCCCAAAATAAAAGCCATGGAACTTATAGCAGACTTAGAAAAGCTCAAGCGTGGCTTTTACTCTGGGTCGGTAGGCTATTTCTCTTTTGATGGAAATATGGATTCAGCTATAGCCATAAGAACGTCACTTATAAAACCAGACAGCATTACCCTACAAGCAGGTGCCGGAGTGGTAGCTGACTCCATTCCAGAACTGGAATACCTTGAAGTAAAATACAAACTTGCAGCCCTACTTGCTACAATTAAAGAGATGGGGTCTCTGTAGTTGTGAATAGAGAACTCTTTGCTATTTTTGGAAATCCTGTTTCTCATTCAAAGTCACCACTTATGCACAACATCTCTTTTCAAGGATTAGGATTTGATGGATGTTATACAAAATATCTATTGCAAGATGGAAAAAAACTCAAAAAAACTTTCTTAGATTTAGGACTAAAAGGCATCAATATTACAGTACCTCACAAAGAGCATGCCTATAATGCTTGTGATATTTTAGACCCTTTTGCGAGAAAAGTAGGTGCAGTCAACACAATAGTCGAAAAAGATGGAAAACTCTATGGGTACAATACTGATGCACCTGGATTTTTAAAAGCCATCTCTGAGTTCAAAGATATAAACACTGTGCTTTTCTTAGGTGCAGGAGGAACAGCACAGTCTACCTCTAAAATCTTGAAAGATGAAGGCTATGAAGTGATACTGCTTAACAGAAGTAAAGGTCGTTTGGAGAAATTCAAAGAAAATGGCTTTGAGACATATACCTTTGAGAATTTTATATCTAAAAAGTATGATTTAGTCATAAATGTGACTTCAGCAGGACTTGAAGATGACTCACTCCCTGCACCACTGGAGATACTAAAACAAGTTATCCCAACAGCAAAAGCCTGTGTTGATGTTATTTACGGAAAAGAGACACCTTTTTTAAAACTTGCAAAGTCATATGCTAAACCCACTAAAGATGGAAGCGATATGCTACTTTATCAAGGCATTACGGCTTTTGAGCATTTCACAGCACACCTATACACATTTGAGGAGATAGAGCACTATATGAAAAAAGCTTTTGCATTATAAAGCTATTGATTTGACTTCAATTAACCTTTAAGGGTTAAAATACAGTATGATTACAGACCGGAAGATTAGGAGCAAGAATGATTAATATTCTTATGATTGAAGATGACCCAGAGTTTGCAGAACTCTTAAGTGAATATCTTTCACAATATGATATAAAAATAACTAATTTTGAAGACCCATATTTAGGTTTAAGTGCAGGAGTTAAAAAGTATGATTTGCTTATTTTAGACTTAACACTTCCAGGTATGGATGGTCTTGAAGTGTGTGAAGAGATGGTTCGGAAATATAATATTCCCATTATTATCTCCTCTGCACGAAGTGATATTAATGACAAGGTAGATGCACTTGCTCTTGGAGCAGATGACTACCTTCCTAAGCCTTATGACCCCAAAGAGATGTACGCACGTATTACTTCTCTACTTAGGCGATACAGCAAAACACAATCCCAAGACCTGTCCCCTAAAAGTGATTTTGAAATTATAGGAGATACCATATACTTTAAGGGCAATGGGCTCTCTTTGACTCCCGCGGAGCATGAAGTACTCTCTTTACTTGTAAAACATCAAGGCATAACTCAATCTCGCGAACAAATTATCAATACATCAGGAACGATGAGTATAGATTCACAAGGTAAAAGTCTTGATGTTATTATCTCGAAAATACGAACAAAGTTGGGTGCAAAAGACAGTAATGACAGTAAACGGATACAAGCCGTACGTGGTGTAGGATATAAACTTGTATGACAGGTTTTACATCACTACGCAGTAAAATTAATTTAGTTTTTTCTATAACTCTAGTTCTGCTTGCTATACTGTTTACTGTGTCTATTAAATATGATCATCTAAAATTGGAGGAGCATACTGCAATTCAAGAGAGAGCTATGTCCCATTATATCTATATGTACTATCTCAAACATGGAAAAATAGACAAAGCTTATCTTGATGCTCAAGACATATCTCTTATTACAGATAAAGGTACAAAGATACAGATAGAACGATACTT
>JAUXGC010000126.1 GCA_030622375.1 Sulfurovum sp. | reverse complement strand
GAGGGTACCCTTCTTTAAATGCCGCTTCATCCACCTGTATCATCTTGATACCTGCTTTTTGTAGGTCGTCTATCTCATCACTCAATGCAACTGCTATCTGATTAGATACATCTCCTCTAGCCATATCATCTCTTACAAATGACCAATTTAATATAGTTACAGGTCCCGTAAGCATACCTTTCACTATTTTATCTGTTTTACTTTGTGCGTAAGTAAGCCATTTTACCGTCATAGGCTCAGGACGACTTATGTCTCCATAAATAAAAGGTGGCTTTACACAACGACTTCCGTAACTTTGAACCCAACCATTCTGACTAAACCCATATCCATCAAGTTGTTCACCAAAGTACTCTACCATGTCGTTTCTCTCTGGTTCTCCATGAACCAATATCTCTAAACCACACTCTTCCTGAAAAGCTATACACTCATCTATATATGTTTTCATCTCTGCTTCATAATCTTTTTTGGAAATAGCAGATTTTTTAAAATCTGCTCTAGCTTTTCTGACCTCTTGCGTTTGAGGGAATGAGCCTATAGTTGTAGTGGCCAAATCATCATAAGCAAGTAACTTTTTTTGTATTTTGATACGCTCTTCATACTTACCATCTCGCTCCATATTTTTAAAATTTACTACTCTCTCTTGCACCTTTTTGTTATGAATACGGGTAGAGTTTTTTCTAAGTACATTGGCATTATTATTGGCATTTTTAGCTTCTCTCTCTGCATCCGATAAATTCTCTATGCCCTCAAAAAATATTTTTGAAACCAATGATATTTCAGAAAGCTTCTCTACTGCATAAGAGAGCCAATTTTTTAACTCTTCATCCATTTTATCTTCATATTTTAAAGTAAATGGTGTATGCAGAAGTGAACAGGATGACGAGATGATGATATTCTTTTTTTCTACAGTTTTAGCTATATTTTCTAATAACAATGATGTTTTTTCAATATCATTTTTCCAAATATTTCTAGCATCTACTACTCCTGATATAAGTTTTTTACCACTCTTTTCAATCCGCTCTAAACTATCAATATTTTCCTCTCCATAGATAAAGTCTAGCCCAATTCCCCAAATAGGTGTATGCACAAGTACTTTAGTTGCTTCATTTGAATGTTCAAAGTAAGTAGTAACAATAATTTTAATATTATCAGAAACTGAGGCTAAAGTATCGTAACAAGGTTTAATAAGACTCAAAACTTTTGGTTCTATATCTTTTACAAATATAGGTTCATCTATCTGGATAGTAACTTCATCATCTAGTTCAGAAATCTTTAACAAAAGTTCTTCATAAATAGGGACTATCTTTCCAAAGAGTTCATAAGCATCACCTCTATCTACTCTTTTTGAAAGTCCCAAAAATGTTATGGGTCCGATAAGGTTTATTTTTGTTTTAATCCCTAATGATTTTGCTTCTTTGTATTCATTTAAAATTTTATGAGCATTAAGTGCATAACTATCTTCTACCGATAATTCGGGCACTATATAATGATAGTTGGTATTAAACCACTTTGTCATCTCCATAGCTACTGCATTTTTATTTCCTCTAGCCATAGAAAAATATAGCTCTTCATCTTTAAGCTCTTGAAATCTTTTAGGAATTGCTCCTAGCATTACGGATGTATCTAACATATTGTCATAAAGTGAAAAATCATTGGATGATATAAACTCAATACCTGCACTCTTTTGATAGTTCCAGTGTCTCTCTTTAAGTAATGATGCAACATTTTCCACATCTAAAAATGGACATTTGTCTGCCCAAAACAGTTCCAATACTTTTTTTAATTCTCTTTGCTCTCCAATACGAGGGAAGCCTACTACATAATTTTTTGACATATGTCATCCTTTTTTTGCATGACAAATAATACATAGAAATACAGTAAGTATTCTAGTGTACATATTTGTACTAAATATGGTTAATAAATTGTGTTAAAGGTTGTTATTTATTTTGAAAAATAATGTGTGGAGGATGTACGCCAGTACGCCTAAATGCAAAATACGTACAGTAAAAAGGGCATCTAGGAATATAATGATTTAAAAGTAGTGCTAGTCTGGTTTTGAGCTTACAAAAAGACTTACAATGGCATGCTTTTATAGGTATAGATGGAAGAGTATTAGCAGTATTAAATAGTCGTAATAATAGTACTGACATAATACCTTCCTTTAATTTTAGCTCATTATATCAGTTAATTTATAAATCTTGCTCTATAGTTTTAGAAAAAGTGTTAAAATAAATCTCTTTTACTTTTGTAAGTGGAAGCTCCACTCTGTTTACTTTTACATTTTCTCCACCTATTTTACCTATGATATCTACCTTGATACCTAAATCCATAGCCATTTTTCCAAATGCCTCAATATCATCTTTGTGCACTTCAACCAATGCCCTGCTTTGTGACTCATCAAAAATATTTTTACTCTCATCCATATGAACACCAGCAACCACACCTTTGTTAGACACAGCAGCCATTTTGGAGAGTGCTATAGCAATACCACCTACATTCACATCTTTAGCAGACTTCAGCAGTCCTTTTTTGTTTGCTTCAATCACAAGCTCCCAAAGTTTCAGCTCTGCATTGTACTCAAATGATGGCAGTGCTCCAGCTGTTTCGCCAAAAAGCTCTTTAATATAAAGAGAACCACCAAACTCACCTTTGGTCTCACCTAAAAGTAAAATATGGTTATCCTCTTCTTGAAATACAGAAGGGAGTATCTTCTCTTCGCTCTCATTTAAACCCACCATTACAATGGTAGGTGTCGGATAAACACTCACTCCATTTGTTTCATTATAGAGTGAAACATTTCCACTTACCACAGGAGTATTGAGCTCTAAACACGCCTCTTTAATGCCCCCACAAGCTTCAGCAAACTGCCACATAACCTCTGGGTTTTCAGGATTACCAAAATTTAGACAATCAGTTATAGAGAGAGGTCTAGCTCCACTCATGGCAACATTGCGTCCAGACTCAACCACTGCAAGAGCAGCACCTTTTTTAGGGTCTATATAGCAGTATCTTGGGTTACAGTCGGAGCTCATCGATAATGCTTTGCCATTCTCTTTGATACGAATACAAGATGCATCCAAAGACCCTGGAGCTTTAGTAGTGTTGGTTTGCACCATAGAATCATACTGGTTATAGACCCATGCTTTATCTACTACTTCAAGAGAAGCCAAAAGTTTTTCATAAGCTTTTTGGTCATCTACCTCTGCGTAACTTTCTACATTTTTAGCATTTACTTCATCTAAATATGTAGGTCTTTTGGTGGGTCTATCTAAAACCGGTGCCTCTTCACTTACTGGAGCTATAGGCATATCTGCACATTTTTCACCATACCAAAAAAGTTCCATTCTTTCAGTGTCTGTCACTTCTCCAATCACAGCAACATCAAGTCCCCATTTCTCAAAAATATCAATAATGGCTTGTTCGCTTCCCTGCTTCGCACAGATAAGCATACGTTCTTGAGACTCAGAAAGCATGAAGTCATAAGGAGTCATCCCCTCTTCACGTGCGGGTACCTTATCAAGGTGCATGATGAGTCCTGCACCTGTTTTACCTGCCATCTCAAATGCTGAACTTGTAAGCCCTGCTGCACCCATATCTTGAATACCTACAATAAGGTCTGTTTTGAACAGTTCCAAACACGCTTCAAGAAGTAACTTCTCTGTAAATGGGTCACCTACTTGTACGGTAGGACGGAGTGATTTAGATTCTTCTGTAAATGAGTCTGAACTCATCACCGCACCACCAAGACCATCACGACCTGTTTTAGAACCAACATACATAACCGGGTTACCCAAACCAGATGCAACACCCAAGAAGATCTCATCAGACTTCACAAGTCCCAATGCAAATGCATTTACAAGGATATTTCCATTGTAACTTTCATCAAAACTTACTTCACCACCGATGGTAGGTACACCCATACAGTTACCGTAAGATCCGATACCATCTACCACACCACGTACAAGGTGTCTTTGGTATTTGGCGATATCACTCTTACCTTTTACTGTACCAAAACGTAAAGCATTCAAGTTAGCTACCGGTCTTGCACCCATTGTAAAGATATCTCTGAGTATCCCACCTACACCTGTTGCCGCACCTTGAAAAGGTTCAATGAATGAAGGGTGGTTATGACTCTCCATCTTAAAGACAGCAGCCATACCGTCTCCG
>JAUXGC010000183.1 GCA_030622375.1 Sulfurovum sp. | reverse complement strand
TGATTACAAATCAGCTGCTCTAGCCAACTGAGCTACACCAGCACCAATCATTTTAAAGTTATTGTGTTTAAAATGGAGGGGAATTATAGACAAAAATATTTCAAAAGTCAAGGTTTTCATCTAAATAGTTTAAAAGTTTTAGTTATTTTCTATAAAATACAATCATATCTTATGTAAGGAGATTTTTTGATAAAAATACTATTGGCTCCAAGCGAAACAAAAAAATCTGGCGGTACAGAACTATTTGAGCCAGATAAGCTACTTTTTAAATCACTTTTACCGTACAGAACGGAACTTTTGCACCATTATATAAACATTTTGCAAGGTGGTGAAATAAAGATACTCTCTAAAATGTTTGGTCTTAAAAAAGAGGTTGATATTTTAACTTATAAAAAAGATATTATTTATGAACCTGCTATGAAAGCCATAGAGCGTTACACTGGTGTTGCTTTTGATTACCTCTCTTACAAGGAACTAGATGAAACTTCTCAAAAATATATAGATAACCATGTCATTCTATGCTCTAATCTTTTTGGTTTTTTACTGGCAGATGACCTCATACCCAACTACCGACTAAAACAGGGTGAAGCAGTAGGGAATATAAAGACAGATAAGTTTTATCATAAACATGGAGCAAACCTTATGGAAGATTATCTCAACGATTATGAGATACTTGACCTGCGCGCAAGTTTTTACGATAAATTTTACAAACCCAACCGACCATACACCACACTCAAGTTTGTAAAAGATGGTAAAGTAGTAAGCCACTGGGCAAAAGCCTACAGAGGTATCGTCTTACGCGAGATAGCCAAAGTAGGTGTAGAAAGTATAGAGGAGTTTATGAAACTTCCCATAAAGAACTTAAACATTAAAGAGATACAAGCCAAGGGAAATAAAACTGAAATTATATATAATATAGAAACTTAAAGGGGTCATCATGCAACTTCCAAGCTTTAACGCTCTTTATAAAACAATGATATTCCTACTTGTACTTATGGTAGTACTTGGCATACTTTTTGATACAAATTACAGTTAAGAAGATATTTTGAAAAAAAATCTATTTGAAATGGGTGCAGACTTTAGAGATGAGTGGTCATCTGACAATAAAAACAAACCTAGTAAAAAAATCTCTACAGAGCTTAAAACACCAGAAAAACATCAACTCCATTTTGCCAAAGAGAAACGAAGAGGTAAAGTAGTTACCATAGTAAAACCTTTCTGCTTAGACAAAACAACCCTACAGGCTTTACTTAAAACACTTAAAAAGAAGTTAGGTACAGGCGGAACTATTAAAGAAGATAGTTTAGAATTTCAAGGAGACATCCCTGAGTTGTTACGTAAACATTTAGAAGTGTTAGAGTATAGGTTTAAAAACTAAGCTATCTAATTACTCTCTATTTACCTATCGCCAAAGCATATAAAACCATCTCATCATTTTCCAAAAAGACATTCACTTCATCATCATAATATGCACCTATACCAGAACACCCTATACCAAGATAGAGTGAAGCAATATAAAGTCGATGTCCTATGGTTCCTGCTTTCTGATACAAGGCTTGATAGTTTTTAGCTTTTGATGTGAGAAAAAATGCTACAGCACCTTGTGTAGAGAGACTGTACTGCTCCAAAGAAAGATACCCTGCATGGTGTCCAAAATCTCCATATTTGAGATACTCACCATTTTTATAGAGTCCCAAAGGCATATCAAGTACCCTATTTATGACTACATACACAGACACTTCCTCATCACAATCACTAAGTATAGGCTGATGTATGGCTTCCATGATGTAGTTAAACTGCCCTTTGGTAATGGCTCCCTCCTGAAAACCTCTTTGTGATCTGCGTGTAAAAATCGTCTCTTGAAGCTTTTTGCTGTTGTAAGTAAACTTGGGAGCAGTCACTTCTCTCTTACACTTTTGCAACTGCATCGTTTCATTATAGGCTTGTTCTATCAGAGGATTTTCTTCAAAGGTTCTACTACCATCTATATAAGGAAGTTCAAACTCTATCGCAGACACTTCTTGCCCCCTCATAGGTACAGCCATAGAACATCCAGCCAAAAACCACTCTTTATCTTCAAACCCAAACATTCGATTTAACTTTTCTTTGTTTATGTCATAAATAACTTGTACCGCGTGAGGCTTTAGTAATGCGCTGGCCTCTATGCTTCCCAAAAGATGTCCTGCATCCAATAGACAATAACGAAAAGCACGATTTTTATATTTCCATGAAGAACGATAATAAATAGCAGATACTAAAAACAAATATCCTTTCATCGCTGTCTTGTACCCAAAATAAGGTTCTAGTCCTTCATTATCATTGATACTTTTAAGAAGTGTCAATGAAGAGGAACTCACTTCATAATGATACACCCCATCATCTATGCCCTCAACTCCACGCACTTGAAAATAGAGTTCATTAGGATACAGAGCCCCTGCAGAGGGATTGATACGCAAATAATACTCGCCACTAGAGTAACTCTTCTTAGACGTTAATCCAGCTATATGATAAAGAAAGTTATCTTCTTCTTTATCTAAATTTAATTTAATTTTTTTATAGTTATCTGGGTAATTTTTATAGGTACTTGGCTGATCTTCCCACGAAAGTTGATTTGGATTTGTTCGCACAGAGTTGTACGAATGTTTTGTACTAGCATGATACCAAAACATTAAAAACCCCTTTATGTTGTAACTTTAACTCTTCTATCTTTTTACATGCCATAGCAAAAAGTTGTGAGTGTTCTATCTCCTCTGTACATAACTGCTTATATCGTTCAAAAGAAGCAATGACCTTGCGTGCTTTATCATGTGCATTTTGTCTATCACGTTTTAAATGTTCAAAAGCGATAGCCCCGTTGATAAGCCCTTTGGCTAAGTTTCTCAAAGGATGT
>JAUXGC010000083.1 GCA_030622375.1 Sulfurovum sp. | reverse complement strand
CTAGAAACTAAATTATGTTTTACGGGGTTATAGTGGATATAATTTCTATACCTCTCCAACTCTTTCTCGTCTCTAATGGTATGCTCATAATACCTACGTTGCCAAATACCCAATTCTCGTTTCTTATTTTGACTTTGTGTTCTGGGAAATGAATGTCTTATATTTTTAGAAAAATATGTTTTTATAGATGTAATAATTTTTGGGTACTCATTTGCATTTTGAGGAATTAGTACCATGTGTAAATGGTCAGGCATGATGGATATGCAATCTATGGTATATTCAAAATATTGTTTGGAGTTTACAAAGGCTTGTCGTAGTAAAGTGATGTTGTCTATGAGCATAGGTCTTCTTTTTTCTGTAGCTATAGTAATGAAGTATGGATGACCTTCTGCAAATACTCTTGTGTAGTTTGGCATGATAAAAATCTCCGATTTTTTGGTGGGCAAGAATGCCCACCCTACAGGTTTTGATAAATTATAGTCTGTTTATAGGGAAAGGCTAAAAAATATGTTAAATTGTCATACTTGTTATGTTAACCTACATATGTAGGGTGGGCATTCCTGCCCACCAACAACCACTTGTTGATTTGATACTGTAGATTGCTAATGCTTTATTTATTGATGTGTCGCGCCAAAGGCATACACTCCAATAAGCTCCCCACCCTTACAGGTATTTAAATCGTTCCTTTAACCTGTTCTATCCAAAAAGGCATAATCTTCTGTTCTGCTTTAAGTGTGGTGCTGAGTCCGTGTCCAGGGTATAGGGTGTAGTCGCCTTCTATTTTTAATGCTTTTTCTAAACTTTTTAGCATATCTTCACCGCTAGAAGCTGGGAAGTCCCATCTTCCTATGGATCGTTCAAATAGAAAATCTCCACTAAACCATACATCACCTATCTCTATGATGGAGTTTCCTGGGGTGTGTCCTGGGAAGTGACGGTATTTTATCTTTACCCCTTCTAGCGTAAGTGCTTCATCGCCTACAACTTCATGGTCTGGCATGCTTTTAGGGGTGCCTTGCCCAAGTGGATCATCAGTAAGCATAAAAATATCATCTTTGGGGCAGTAGATAGGAAGTTTTAGTTTTTCTTTTAGCTCTGCATTTGACCATACATGATCAAAGTGTCCATGGGTATTTAAGATAGCTACTGGGTTTGTGACATTGTCTATTACCCACTCTGTTGCATCCATACCTGGGTCTATAATGAAGTCTTTGCCATCTACTGTGACGATATAACAGTTGGTTTGGTATGAGCCCATAGGTTGTATTTTAATCTGCATGGGTTATAATTCTCCTATGAACATATATAAAACTTTAGAAACAGCCATTATCAGTGATGATATTGATATCAAAGAGAAATTAACTGTTCAATGTTTGGAGTATTGTAACCAAAATCAGATTAGTTGTGCAGATGACTTTAGCCCAATTGTATTTGAAAACCCATCTTATGCTTCAAAGTGTCACATTGTAAATCCTAGAGAGTTGCCAGCAAGAAAAGATTTTGATACTGTAGAGGGGTTGGCTACATTAGTGCATGCTATTGCCCACATAGAATACTCTGCCGTAGACTTGGCACTGGATGCGGTGTATCGTTTTCCTGAAATGCCTTTGGAGTATAAGGTAGATTGGTTGGTAGTTGCACAAGATGAGATTCGTCACTACAATATGCTAGATGAATTACTTAAGTCTTTGGGGTATGCTTATGGTGATTTTCCTGTGCATTGTGGGCTTTTTGATGCAGCAGAACATACAGCAGACTCGGTACTTGACAGAATGGCGATTATTCCTCGTTACTATGAAGCCTCTGGTCTTGATGTCAATCCTCAAATTATTAAAAAGATAGACAATAAAAGAAAAAACCCAATAGTAAAAAAGCTTATAGATGCCCTAAATATTATTTATGATGAAGAGATAGACCACGTCCACAAAGGAGACAGGTGGTTTAAGTATCTTTGTCAAAAAGAAGGTTTAGAAGAGGGTGTCTATTTTGAGATACTTGAACGTTATAAACTTCTTGGTAAGCATAGACCACACATTAATGTAAATGCTAGAAAAGAGGCAGGATTCAGCTGTGATGAGATAAAAAAATTGGGTGCAAAGGAGTGTTCTTGAGAGCTTTTTTTGAACAAATGTTTTTTTCTCCTAAATGGTATCACTATCCCATTATTGTGTTACTTTTTCCACTCTCTATTTTGTATGGTTTGCTAATGTTGTTACGAAGACTTCTTGTATCTAAAAAAGATTTTGGTCTCCCCATTATTAGTGTGGGTAATTTGATTGTGGGTGGTTCTGGAAAAACACCTTTTGTTATAGCTTTAGCCTCTAGGCTTAAAGATGTAGCCATTGTCTCTCGTGGATACGGAAGAGAGAGCAAGGGTCTTGTTGAAGTGAGCCATAATGGCAAGGTATTGGCTGATGTTAGGCAAAGTGGTGATGAAGCTATGTTGATGGCTTTCTCTTTGCCTAAGGCTTCAATGATTGTCAGTGAAGATAGGGAGCAAGCTATTGTATTGGCTAAAGAGCAAGGGGCAAAAATTATTATTTTAGATGATGGATTTAACCGTGTTGGTATAAAAAAGTTTGAGATACTGCTTGAACCGCAAAGGATTAAAAACTACTTGCCTTTCCCAGCAGGAGCATTTAGAGAGTTTTATTTTAGCCACAGATATGCAAAAGTAGTTGCTAAAGAAGAAAAAGAGTTTAAGCGTGTTGTATCGTTTAAAAATCTAACAGAACGTATGGTGCTAGTAACGGCACTCTCAACCCCTGCAAGACTAGACAAATATTTGCCTGATGGAGTAGTTGAAAAAGTTTATCTAGAAGATCATGCCTATTTCGATGAGAAAATCTTGAAAAATCTTTTGGAAGAACATAAGGCTGACTCTATACTTTGCACTTCTAAAGACATAGTAAAGATGGTAGGTTTTAAGTTGCCTATCTCTCAAATGAAGTTAAAATTAGAGATTAAAAATGAAATATTTATGAAAATAGAAGATTATATAGAAGGATATCGTAGTGAAAAGTAATATAGAGGTGGTAAAAACGCTCCTTGAGGCACTCCCATTTATTAAAAAATTTGCCAATGAAAAAATAGTCATAAAGTATGGTGGTTCGGCACAAACAAGTTCCCAACTCAAAGAGCAATTTGCGCAAGATATTGTTCTGCTACATCTTGTGGGAATGAAACCTATCATAGTACATGGTGGAGGAAAGAGTATTACAAATCTTTTGGCTGATTTGGGGATAGATACAAAGTTTGTAGATGGTCAGCGTGTAACTACTAAAGAGGTTATGCGTATTGTGGAGATGGTACTTAGTGGAACAATCAATAAAGAGATAGTATCTCTGCTTGACAATCATGGTACAAAAGCCATAGGTATCTCTGGAAAAGATGGTGGATTTTTAAAAGGTATCCCCAAAGACTTTAAAAACTTTGGTTATACAGGAATAATAGAACATGTTGACCCAGAGATTATCAATAATATTATAGAAGATGGAGCAGTACCTGTTATAGCACCCATAGCAGGAAGTAGCACTTTGGGACATCCTGGGTTTAATATTAATGCCGATTTAGCCGCAAGTAGAGTAGCCGTAGCACTAGAAGCACGAAAAATACTCTTTTTAACAGATACTCCAGGTGTCTTAGATAAAAATATGAAACTTCTTACCAATTTAAGTATAGAGAAGACAGAAGAGTTAAAAGCAGACGGTACGATACAAGGTGGTATGGTACCCAAAGTAGATGCGTGTATAGAATCTCTTAGAGGTGGAGTGAAAAAAGCACATATTATTGATGGTCGCGTAGAGCACTCCTTGCTTCTTGAAATATTGACCAGTTCTGGTGTGGGAACTTGCATAGAATTGTAGGAGAGAGCGACAGTTACAGTAACGCTGCAAACTTTTATATGCTTAAAATCAATAAGTAGCTTTCTAGCTTATCTTATTTGGCTATAATTATAAGGATTATAATATATTAGGATGGTAGATGCAGTTTATTGAAACACGAGGCAATGATGGGAAGAAGCCTAAAGGCGTAACTTTTTCAGAGGCTATCCTTAGTCCAAGTGCGAGTTTTGGTGGACTCTATGTGCCCCAAAGCCTTCCAAATTTAGATAAAGATTTTTTAAATAGTCACCTCTCTAGCCATTATAAAACATTAGCCCTAGAGTTTCTTAGAGCGTTTGATATAGATATAGAGACAGATGTGCTAAAAGAGGCACTTAAAAGGTATGATGCCTTTGATGACCCAAGTAACCCAGTACCTCTTGTGCAAATAGAAGAGGATTGTTTTGTGAGTGAACTCTACCATGGACCTACCCGCGCTTTTAAAGACATGGCACTACAACCCTTTGGCTATATACTGAGCAATTTAGCTCAAAATAGAGATGAAAACTACCTTATTATGGCTGCAACCAGTGGAGATACAGGCCCAGCAACACTCGAGACATTTAAAAATCAAAATAATGTCAAAGTAGCTTGTCTGTATCCTGATGGCGGAACATCTGATGTTCAAAAACTTCAAATGGTTACAGAAGATGCTAAAAACCTTAAAGTGATTGGTGTCAAGGGCAACTTTGATGATACACAACATACACTAAAAAACCTTCTTGCCTCTGAAGATTTTAAGTCTGAGCTAAAAGAACGAGGCATTAAATTAACAGCTGCAAATTCTGTAAATTTTGGGCGTATTATTTTTCAGATTATTTACCATATTCACTCCTATTTGGAGTTGGTGCGTAAAGAGAGTATTAAAATGGGAGATAAAATTTACCTAGTAGTTCCAAGTGGAAACTTTGGCAATGCTTTAGGTGCATACTATGCAAAAAAAGCAGGACTACCCATAGAAAAGATACTAATAGCTTCAAATGTTAACAATATTTTGGCTGATTGGATAAACAGTGGGTCTTATGATTTGACAGATAGAGTGCTGATACAGACCACATCTCCTGCGATGGATATTCTTAAAAGTTCAAATATTGAGCGTGTTATGTATGATAAATTTGGGGCTAAGAGAACTAAAGAGTTGATGGATGCTTTGGAGAGTGAGGGCAAATATAAGTTAAGTAACGAAGAACTATCCTCTTTGCAAGAAGATTTTGTTGCTACTTTCTCAAATGATGAAGAGGGCGAAGCTGTGATAGCTGCATATGCTAAAAAAGGGTATATTATGGATCCTCATACGGCGACTTGCACGAAAGCGTATAATGAGCCTAGAGAGAAGAGATTGCCTACAGTTATTTACTCAACAGCAGAGTGGACTAAATTCTCTTCGACTGTATCCAAAGCACTTGGGCATATGGCAAAAGATGATATGGAAGCATTGAAGTGGGTGACAGAAAATGCAAATGTTTCTGTGCCTCCTATGATCAATAGTCTATTTAGTAAATCTATTGTGCATACAGTGGTAGTAGATAAAAAATCTATCAAAGGAGAGATGTTAAACTTTTTATAGTTTGACATAAAATAATGTTTAAAAATTCTTTTATTTTTGTTATTTTGTTATTTATTGTGGTAGAAATTGCAACTGCTAAAGAGATAGATTGTAGAGTTATTGCAGGAATAGACAAAGAGTGTACTCCCTACAGTCTAGAATTTGTAAAAGCAAAAGATATAAAATACAATCTTAATAGAAAAAAACCAATAATAGATAAAGTACTGCCTGTGCCTACAAGAGAAGCAAAAAGAGTTAACTCTGTAGCAGATATAATTGAACGATATGTAAAAGT
>JAUXGC010000035.1 GCA_030622375.1 Sulfurovum sp. | reverse complement strand
TTCCAAGTACTCTTTCATGGGTTGAGAAGTTTCTGGCAGTAACAAGTGCTGTTCGTATAGGGGATGCTTCCATGGGAAATTTATCTTGTATCTCTGAAATAGTTTTTAAGAACTTAAAAAAAGGACCTTTGCTTAGTGGGTTTTTAGCATTGTTTCTCTCATGCTCTATAAATGCTTCTAGTCCTCTTTCTTGATATATCTTTTCGCTCTCGTCACCAAAGATAACTGCATCCCCATCAAAGGCTATCTTTACCATATCGCTCTCTTGGGAAGTAATGGGTGTATGAGGGAGTATGGTTGCGGCAGCTACACCTGAATTTACTGCCTCTTCAACATCTGGCGAGTAAACTGATAGAAACAGATCAACCTTAAATGCTTCAAGATAGCGCGCTACAGGAGTTCCTGCCGTCCATCCTGTGCGTTCTATGTCTAAATTGTAGTGTTCTATGGAGCGTCCTATACGTAAACCTGTAGCTGCGTTATTGCGTGAAAGGATGATAACCTCTATGAGCTTATTGTCAAATTTTTTATTGATGGCAAGCAAGTTTTGAATAAATCTAAATGCAGACCCTTTGGCTAAAGGTGTATCTAAAGCAGAGAGTTGATAGTTATAATATGCTTCTAGACCCTCTTTGTCAAAGATGGTATTTTCCTCTTCAAGGCTAAATAAGGCACGTGACGAGATGGCAATGACAAGTTTATCTTGAAGATTGTAAGCCATAAAGTACTCTTTTTTATAGAGAGTATAACACAAACACTTATAAAAATATGACAATTTGACATATTTTTATATCTATTTTGGAACTTATCATATAGTGCCATTATGTATCAAAAGAAAAAAGGGCGTCTCTACATTTGTGACTTGCTAGAGAATCCTTCAGTGCCCTATCCATCTTATTATCTTCTTAGCAGCTCTATGTTCAAAAATGAAGCTCTTCACTCTGCACTTATCTCTTTGCATAGTTTTGATTTTTCATATTATAAAATGGCAAAAAGCTATGAAGATATATTTTCCATGTTTCACTGTGGCACATTTCCCATCTATAAAGAGAAATATTTAGTGGGATATTTTGGCAATAAAATGATGTATTTGGAGTCTAACGGCTGGAAGGGTATGCCATCCACAGAAGATATATTTAAGATGGAAAACTGGTTAGTGTGTTAAACCTAAGTATTAATTTATAATAAACAATATCTAATTAGATATACAGTTACTTCCAACCCAACTCATCAAAAATAGGTTTCATTTCCATCCACCAATTTTCAAATCTTATGGTAATATCATTGATAGCGTTATCTTCGTTTCTCCACTCTTTAAGTTTTTCTAAAATTAATGGTTTATTTTGGCTTGAAACTTGATCTGATTTCTCTACGTGTTTAATTACTTCTTCAATTTTGTTTTTCATAATGACTCCTTTACTCTTATTTTAATCCAATATCAAGATGTTGTCAATAGCTACAAGCTAAAGCCAGTACTTAACCTCTGCCTTTATCTCTCTTAGACTCTATCTTACTAATGTTTTGTATTGTTTTTAAAACAGTATCAGGATTTAAACTTATGGAGTCTATCTCCATATTTACCAACTCTTCTGCCATCTCTAGATAGTCCGATGGTCCCTGCCCGCAAATGCCTATATGGCGATGATTTCTCTTAGCACCTTTAATTGCCATCTCTATCATTTTAGTGACCCCAGGATCTCTCTCATCATAATCAAATGCTACAACTTCATTATCTCTATCTACACCCAATGTAAGCTGGGTAAGGTCATTACTTCCTATACTAAAGCCATCAAAAAATTCACTAAAACCATCTATCTCTATGACATTATTTGGTATTTCGCACATTATATAGATTTTTAATCCATTTTCTCCACGCTTAAGACCATGCTTTTCCATAGTTTCAATAACTTTTTTGCCCTCTTTAACTCTTCTACAAAATGGTATCATCAAAATAACATTATCAAACCCCATATCTTCTCTAACACGCTTCATTGCTTTGCACTCCCATGCAAATCCTTCTGCATAGTCAGGGTGTGTGTATCTGGATGCTCCCCTAAAACCTATCATAGGATTTGCCTCTTCCCTCTCAAAAAACGACCCTCCAAGAAGTTTTGCATACTCATTGGATTTAAAATCACTCATACGCACAATACATGGTTTCGGATAGACAGATGACGCTATGGAAGCCACACCTTCAGATAGTGTCTTTATAAAAAAATCTTCATTACTTTTGTATGAGTTCGATAACACTTCAAGCTCTTTTTGTGTTGTAGCATCAGTTTTCTCTGGATGAATAAGTGCCATAGGATGAGCTTTGATAGATGTAGTAATTATAAACTCCATACGAGCCAAACCTATACCATCTACGGGTAAATAAGCGAGTGAAAAGGCAAGGCTTGGGTTACCCAAATTCATCATAATATCTGTTTTTGTTTTGGGTATCTCATTTAGATTTGTTTTAGTAATATCATAATCTAATCTCCCCTCATATACAAAACCTATCTCCCCTTGGGCACAACTTACTGTAATCTCTTGTGAGTTGTGCAAAGTCTCTGAAGCATTTTTTGCACCCACAATAGCAGGAATGCCAAGCTCCCTAGAAACAATAGCCGCATGACAAGTTCTTCCTCCGCTATCAGTTACAATAGCAGACGCTATTTTCATAATAGGCTCCCAGTCAGGACTTGTGATTTTTGCAACAAGAACATCTCCCTCTTTAAATTGATGAATATCTTTTATATCAGAGACGTTACATACTTTTCCACTTCCTATCTTTGTACCAACCGAGTAACCTTGAGCAAGAACTTTAGATTTCTCTTTGAGCGTATATAGTTCAAGCATAGCCTCACTTTTTCTTGACTCAACTGTTTCTGGTCGTGCCTGTACAATATAGAGTTTTCCGTCTATACCATCTTTTGCCCACTCCATATCCATAGGCATAGGGTGCCCTACTTTTTTTGAATAATACTCCTCTATTTTTATAGCATACTCTGCAAGTTTAAGCACCTCTTCATCAGTGACAGAGAACTGTTGTTGTTTATCTAGTGGAGTTTTTATAATTTTTGTAAACTCTTTAGATATATTTGTCTCATTTTCTGTATCTGAAAATACCATCTGTATAGCTTTTTCACCCACCATACGCCTAAGTACAGACTTAAAACCTCTCTTTAGAGTGGGCTTGTGAATGTAAAAACTATCTGGATCCACAATACCCTGAACTACAGTCTCTCCCAAACCATATGTAGCATTCATAAAAACTACATCTTCAAATCCTGTTTCTGGATCCATAGAGAACATTACACCACTTGTACCAATATCACTACGCACCATCTTCATAACTACAACGCTCAAATGCACTTTAAAATAGTCAAAACCATAATCAAATTTATAGTGTATAGAACGGTCTGTAAAATTGGAAGCTAGACAACGCTTATAAGCATCCACGAGTGCATCAAATGTTCCGATATTAAGATAAGTATCATTTTGCCCTGCAAAAGAGGCTTCTGGGGAGTCTTCAGCAGTAGCAGAGCTTCTAACTGCCACTGTTATATCTTCTCCATACTCCTCTTTTAGGGCTATATAAGCTTGTTTAATCTGATCTATTAGGGTATTTGGAAGAGTACAACTATAAACAATTTTTCTACACTCCATACCTATATTTTGTAACTGTTCCATACTGTCAGGATTAAACATATCGAGCTGTTTATGTAGTTTATCCCATGCTTGATTTGTGTCTAATATATGAGAGTAAGCCTCTGCAGTAATTGCAAATCCATTAGGGATATGTATACCCTCTTGTGTTAAGTTTTGGTACATTTCACCCAAAGAGGCATTTTTACCACCCACCAAATCAACATCACCAATATCTATTTCACTAAACCATCTAATATACTTAGTCATATATTATCCTTTTATCGATAGAGTTCTATTTTACATCTAAACAGCTAATATTTATCTTTTTTCTCAAAACACTATATTGGCAAACAAAATAAAACTTAATGAAAAATTTATTTTATGTTATAGTCTAAACTTAAGACACTTAGAAAACAAAGGGACAATTATACAGAAAATAACACATAAGCTATATTGGACTAGAATTTATACAAATTCTTGATTGTTTAATTTATTTAAAAAGGGTTAATTATGGAATTTAACAACAAAAATATATTTTATACGCTTTTAGTGATAGGTGTAATCCTTTTAAGTGTTTTCTTTGGTTTCTTCAATAAAAATAATGAAGATATCACTACTCATGTAGAGAAAGGCAGTCTAAGTAATACACAAGAACAAAAATATATTAGTTCTTCAGAATTACAAAAAAGCCTAGACGATTTCCACAATATATCGGTTGACACTAAATATCTTGATAAAAACCAAATAAGTGAAATTAGTAATTTAATGAGGATTTTTAATGATAGTAAAAAAGTCTCGGAGCTAGATAATGCTATCATTACTTTTCTTAAAAACAAAGATATTTCTCGTCTAGATAAAATACGTGGTCTATGGTCTATGATAGAAAACTTTGGTATTTCATCAAATAAAGGTCTATTTTTGTTAGATTATTTAGGGACACTAGAGCCCATAGAATTAACCGATAATCTTATAAATATATATTGTGATCAACAAGACAGTGTAGTTAAACTTAAAATCATAGATGTACTTGTTAATTCTATTAATATAGCTAGTCCTGATATTCAAGATGAAAAGGAACTTGCTTTTATTGCAGGCAAATCTGTAAGCATTGAATCTTTGCTGTATGATGAAGTCTTAAATAGTACAGATGAATATATGCTTTCAAAAACCTTAATGTGGTATGCAAATGTTTCTTCTCCTGAACGAGTACAAGACATAATATCTATAATTAATAATAGAGACAGCAATATAAAAATAGAAGGTAAAAAGCTTGTTCCAATTTTAACTAGAGTGGCAATATCTACTCAGGATGCTGTAGAGAATATTTTACCAACTATATTCGCTTCTATTGACAATGGCTCATTTAGTCAACCTGAAATAGAAGCTTTTAATGAAACTATTTTATCTGCTCTAAATAGTGATGTTTGTGATAATATCTTGATGCATAGCGCAACAAAAAACTATCTTATAAATTATTTAAGCAAACAAGAACCAAAGATCAATCTTTCAAATGACATTTCAATATACAACCTTATAGATTATCACTCTTGGGCGAATGCGAATGCAAAAGTAAATGATATTGATGCAAGTGAATACTTCCAAGATATGGTGCTTGCAAATAAAAATGCATTGAAAATTTCTTCAATCTTATTATTATATGCAGATGAAAGTTTTATTCAAGATATAAAACAACATACTGATATTGAGGACACGTATGATACCTTATCTTCTGCTTTAGAAAGTTCTGAAACACACGAATCATCAAAAGCATTAATACAACGTGCACTAGATAGAATTAAAAAATAGATTACTATGTACTTTAATATATTATTCCATAAAACAAAAAGCACCATTACGCTATAATCTCGACCATAACAGATTTATAAATGGAATAATTCATGAGCCAAACAGAAAAAAAAGCAGTATATAACCCAAAAGAGATAGAAGAGAGTTATTATAAGATTTGGGAAGAACGAAAATATTTTGAGATAGACGGCAACCAAAAGATACAAGAAGATGGAAAAAACTTCTGCATCATGATGCCGCCTCCCAATGTAACAGGGCATCTACACATCGGACACGCACTCACATTTACACTTCAAGATATTATCGCTCGCTATAAGCGTATGGATGGGTTTAAAACGCTCTGGCAACCAGGAACTGACCATGCAGGCATAGCAACACAAAATGTAGTAGAAAAGCAACTTTTGGCTGAGGGCACGACTAAAGAGATTATTGGGCGTGAAGCATTTTTGGAGCGTGCTTGGACGCAAAAAGAGAACTCTGGCTTAGCTATGACAAATCAAATGAGAAAAATGGGAGTCTCTCCTGCTTGGAGTCGTGAACGTTTTACTATGGATGATGGTCTTGTTAACGCTGTTAAAAAATCATTTAAGCAAATGTATGACAAAGGGTACATAGTTCGTGGCAATTACATGATAAACTGGTGTACACATGACGGTGCACTTTCAGATATAGAGGTTGAACATGAAGACCATATGGGCAAAATGTATTACATCAACTACCCTCTTTGTGATGGTTCTGGCAACATAACAGTAGCTACAACTAGACCTGAAACATACTTTGGAGACACGGCAGTTATGGTACACCCAGATGACACACGCCATAACCATCTTATAGGTAAAAAAATTACTCTCCCTCTTATTGGTCGTGAAGTGACTATTATTGCTGATGAGCATGTAGATATGGAGTTTGGTACCGGTTTTGTAAAAGTAACACCTGCACACGATACAAATGACTATGAAGTAGGTAAAAGACATAACTTGGAGTTTATTACCATTTTTGATGAAAAAGGGTTTTTAAATGAGTATTGTGGCGAGTTTGAAGGACAAGAACGCCTAGAGGCTAGAGATGAAATAGTAGCAAAACTTGATGCCAAAGGGTTTATGGTTAAAATAGAAGAGCACTCTCATCAAATAGGTCACTGTTATAGATGTAAAAATATTGTAGAACCTTACATCTCTAAACAGTGGTTTGTTAAAAAAGAGTTTGCCACCGCCTCAATAGAAAAAGTCAATCAAGCAGAAGCAGAATTTTTTCCAAGTCACTGGATAAACTCATATAACGCTTGGATGAGTGAACTTCGTGACTGGTGTATCTCTCGTCAGCTTTGGTGGGGACACCAGATACCTGTAATGTATTGTGATGATTGTGGCAAAGAATTTGCTTTTGATGGAGATACCCCTACTTCGTGCTCCAAATGTAACAGTACAAATATTTACCAAGACCCAGATGTGCTAGATACTTGGTTCTCCTCTGGACTTTGGCCATTTTCTACACTTGGTTGGGGAAATGGTGATGTATTAAAAGGTTTACAGTGGAATGAAGAAGATATGGCTAATTTTTATCCAAACAGCATACTCATCACTGGCTTTGATATTATGTTTTTCTGGGTAGCTCGAATGCTTATGATGGGTGAAAATATCACGGGTGAACTTCCATTTAAAGATATCTATCTGCATGCGCTTGTAAAAGATGAAAAAGGTGAGAAGATGAGTAAGTCTAAGGGTAATGCCATAGACCCTCTTGTGATGATAGAAAAGTACTCTACTGATGCACTTCGCTTTACTCTTGCAGTACTTGCAGTACAGGGGCGTGATATTAAGATGAGTGAAGAGAAGCTTGAGCAGAGTCGTAACTTTACCAACAAGCTCTTCAATGCTACTAACTACCTGCAGCTCAATCAAGATACTTTTGAGGATTTGGACGCAAACAACATACAAACTCCACTTGGACAATATATGCTCTCTAGGTTCAACCTTGCAGTAAAAGAGAGTCGTGAATTTATGGATGCATATCGTTTTAACGATGCAGCAACCACGCTCTACCGATTTATGTGGGGTGAGTTTTGTGGTTGGGGGATTGAACTAAGTAAAGCTTCTAAAGAGAGTGTAAGTGAGATAGGAAGCATCTTTAAAGAGTCTCTTAAGCTTCTGCACCCTTTTATGCCATTTATCACCGAAAACCTCTATCAGAGACTCTCAGGAACGCAGTTGGATGAGAGTGAGTCTATTATGGTAAAAAGATATCCAAAAATTACTACTATAGACAAAGAGATAGCCACACAATTTGATCTTGCCATTGAAGCCATTGTCTCTATGCGTCGTTGCAAGACGCTCATTGAAAAAGGAAATCAAAAGATAGAAAAAGCTTCTGTCAAATTCAACAAAGACGCAGACATTGTCCTACTTAAACCTTTCATAGAAAAATTAGGAAAAGTAGAAGAGATTACATTTGTAAATGAGAGATTGACAAACTGTGTTACTGACGTATCTGATTCTCTTGAAACTATGATATCTACAGATGACATTGATATGTCTGCAATTATTGCAAAACTTACCAAACAAAAAGAGAAAATTGAAAAAGAGATTATGAAATTAAATGGCATGCTAAACAATGAAAAGTTTGTAGCCAATGCACCCGAGCAAGTGTTGGCACAAAATAGAGAAGCACTCAAAGAAGCAGAAGAGAAAATAAATAAAGTTCAAATGGAACTTGAAGGGTTTGGTGCATAATGGTTCAAACTGCCTATGATGCTCTTTTAGCTAAAAATTACGAGAAGGCATTTGAGTTATACTCACAACTTACTGAACAGAAAGAGCCTACAAGTTTTTACTATTTGGGTTTTTTATATTTTAGAGGTTTTGGAGTAGAAAAAAACACTCAAAAAGCTTATGAACTCTACTTGGAAGCTGCTACAAGAGATGTACCTGTTGCACAGTTTGAAGTAGCACTTATGCTTGAAAATGGTGAAGGGTGTGAGCAAAACTTTTCAGAAGCAGCTTTCTGGTACGAAGAGGCTGCCAAAAGAGGAAACATAGATGCGTTCAATAACTTAGCAGCTATGTTCAAAGAGGGTCGTGGTGTTGAGCAAGATTACAAAAAAGCTTATACACTGTTTAAAAAAGCTGCCATAGCTGGAAATGTTTCTGCACAGTTTAATCTAGGAGCATTGTATGATATGGGCTTAGGATGTGAGGAAAACAAAGAAAAAGCCATAGAGTGGTGCAGAAAAGCAGCTTTTCAAGGACATCAAAAAGCTAAAGATATTATGATGAGAATGCAAAATGATGGACAAATAGTTTTTTAACTTACAGCCTTATTTTGCATTTTCTCCACCACAGCCAACCAAAATAATCATAATCGCTAAAATTACATAATGTTGTTTTATGCTATACTCTCCAATAAAATAATTTACAAATCAAAAGGAACAAGTAGCTTTGGGTGTTTTTTCTCAGTAAGTAAAAAATCTTGTACTTTTGTTGAAATAAATCTTATGACACCATCTCTATTGAGTCCTTTTTCAAAAGGTGCTATTTGCAGTATATTTTTCATCTTTGAAAGCTCTCGTATAGGGTTGGCTACTTTTTTTTCAATATTAATTTCAATATTGAAAATATTGGTGAGTGTTTCATAGTGTTCCGTAATCATATTTTTACTCTCAAAATCTCCATCTGGATCAAAATCACCAAGAGTAAGTTTGAGCTTGAGTGTTTCAGAGATGTCGAATGCTGTAGAGGATATGGATTCCATCTTCTCGTTTTCACTCATAAGTATCACACACTCCTTAACGTTGCATATGGAATTATCTCCAAAAAGATAAACTAGTTTTTTAAGACTATAGACAGTTCTTGTTAGTTCATCCGTCTCAAATGCTTCGATACTGCTAAGTACAATTCCTATATCATGCTGATGAATATCGTACTCTATCAATTTTTCTATATCCTTTTCATCATAAGAGATAGAGAGCAGTATATTTTCTGACTCTAGTGCCCTTATCTCTTCTATGAGCTTAAAGTTATTAGGGTAGATTATTCGAACATAAAGCATCTTATTTTCAAGCTTATCTAAAAGATATATGCTCTCTCCAAGATACCTTAGTGCATTTTTTTGGTCATGTCTAAAATCTAGGAGCAAGTAAAGGTCTTTTCCAAATGGTTCGGGGAAGAGTCCTGTTCTTTTATTGATAGCTTTATAGACACCATCAAGTACAATAGGTTTACCCAAAACAAGAAGTGTATCATTTGGTCGTAGCATAGTTGCATTTGTTGGAATAATCTGTTTTTCATTGCGATAAATGGCAACTATTTTCCATTTACGCTGAAGAATGGAGCCAACATGTCTATAGGCATAAGCACTTCCAAAAGGTACATGTATCTCCATAATTTCGCCATGTCCAAGACCTACATTTTGTGCTACAATAGGTACATTTGGAAGATTGTCATACAGGTGTGCTGCGAGTATATTATCACTATGTAAAATAGTAATATTTTCTTCATCTTTACCTATCTCGTCACTATCCCACTGGTTTACTAGAACTACCCTTACTTTGTCATCAATTGCACGTATATTTTTAAGTGAATGAGTTGCATCTTCTATGCTATCCATAATAATAAAAATATGCGAACACTTAATATCCTCCATAATATCTTTCAATTTAGAAAAACTGGTAGGGTCTGCTTGGATTAAAGAGATATTTTGACCTATTTTTTCAGGAATTGCACCTTCTTTATAGTAGGCAACATAATATCTGTTGTCGGCTACTCTTTTTTTATTTATCCACTCTATAAAATGTTTAGAGATGCTACCATCAGCTAAAATAAGTACATTTTTCATTAAAACCTTTAACTACAAGTTGGATTGTATTTTGAAAAATCCAACTAATATTCCCTCAATAATGAGGTTTACTACATAAAAATAAATAAAATATAGATACAATTATACAATTATTTTTGGGAGATATTATAACACAATGCAATTTCAAATAGATAAAACTGAT
>JAUXGC010000019.1 GCA_030622375.1 Sulfurovum sp. | reverse complement strand
TCACCAAAAGCATCACCTAAAGTCATACTCTCTTCTTCACCATTAAATTGCTCCATGGCTTCTCTTTCTTCTTGACGCTCAAGCTTTTTAACAGAAACTCTAATTCTATCAGTATTACCATCGATAAATGAAATCACACCTTTAATCTCTTGACCTTTTTCAATCTCATCAACTTTAAGAGGATAAAGATCGTCTATTCTAATAAGCGCATCAACATTATTTTCAAGTGCAATAGATACACCAAAATCTTTTTTATCTTTTACGATACCTGTTACGATAGAACCATTTTTATGTATCTCTGCAAATGCTTTTACAGGTGAAGGCTCAAGTGCTTTTTTGCTCAATGAAATTTTACCTGCATCTCTATCTATTTTGATAATTTTTACCTCAACTTCATCACCAACTTTGAATTCAGATTTTGCATTTTTTGATTTATCCCAAGAGATTTCTTGATTATGAAGAAGACCTTCTATGGACCCGACCTTTACAAATGCGCCAAAATCCGTAACAGATGTTACTACACCAGTCACAATATCATTAACTCTATTTTGAGCTACGAATGCATCCATTGGTTTAGGCAAAAGATTTTTGAGACTTACTCTAAGTCTTCTAGCTTCTTTATCAACTTCAATTACTTCAACATCAATTTCTGAATTATTTTCTAAATAATCTTTAGGATGTTTTACATTTTTATCCCAAGAAATTTCAGATATATGCAAAAATGCTTCAAGGTCTTCACCAAGATCAACAAATACACCATAAGGTTCAATATTGGACACTGTAGCAGTTACTGTATCTCCCACACCAATAATTGCGTCTATATCATTCCAAGGATCAGGGTTTGCATCTTTTATAGATAGAGAGAGATGTCTTTTTTTCTTATCATACTCTAAAGCAATTACATTAACTTCATCTCCCTCTTGAAAATATTTAGATGGATTAACTGGTCCTTTGTGAGAAATCTGTGAATAGTGCACAAGACCGTCCATTCCGCCAACATCTACAAACATTCCATAAGATGTAATTTTTTTAATCATACCGATTACTGGCTCTTTACTTTCAAGTAGTGCACCAACAATTTCATCAGTTTTTGCTTTGTCGCGTTCTATAAGCTCTTTTCTTGAAATAACAACAGAACCTTTATCTTTATCCACTTTAACAATAACTGCTTTAACTTTTTTACCGATTGGATCAACTTTTGAAGAAAGGTAAGAGAGTGTACGTGGCATAAAGAATTCTAAACCGTCACAGTCTACAACGTAGCCACCTTTGTTTTTCTTAGTAACAATACCTTCAACAATATACTCTTGCTCTTCATCATACTCAGATATAAATTCATTAAGTGCTACTCTAGAAAGTGCTGCCTTATAAGAGATACGACCTCTGCCCATAGTAACAACATTTATGCTGTCTCCTACTTTAAAATTAATAGTGCCATCTTCTTCTTTAATCTCTTCTAATGCAAGGTTTGCATCTCTACCGCCACCAATGTCTACTACTGCCAAATTATCTTTTTCATCTATTTTAACAATGGTACCTACTACTAAATCACTTCTTGATTCTGATTTTTTAAACGATTCCTCAAGCATCGCTTCAAAATCTACTTCTTCTATTTCGATATCTTCGAACTTCATACCTATCCTTATGTGTGCCTAATTTTGCGTTATTATACCCATATTATTTATAAGAATGCTTATGGAACAAACTTAAATATATAGGTTTAATTTTATCTAAAAAAAAATTTCTGGAAGAGTTTTAAAATTACTGACTATAAACTTTTAACTCGTTATAAAGGCTGTCTCTCTCAACTGCTACAAAGCCAGAATTTTTGATAAGTTCTATAAAGTCTTCTAAATTCATACCGTGACTACTCTGCGCTCCTGCTGCCGACTGTATAGACTCTTTTTCTATAGTTCCATCTAAGTCATCACAACCAAACTCTTGAGCTATGAGGGCTAGATTTATAGATGCAGTAGCCCAGTAAGCTTTAATATGTGGTATATTATCTAACATAATACGACTGATGGCGTAAGTTTTTAGTATCTCTTGACCTGAAGGAAACTCTTTTACTTTTAAGAAGTTATTTTCTTTTTGATAAACAAGTGGAATAAAGGCATTGAATCCTTTTGTTATGTCTTGTAAATCACGTAGCCTCATCATGTGGTCTATGCGATGTGCTCTTGTCTCCACATGACCAAAGAGCATAGTTGCATTACTCTGCCTACCTCTTTCATGCCATTTTTTATGTATCTCTATCCATTGGTCTGAAGTTACTTTACCTTTGCAAAGATACTCACGCACTTCTTCATCAAAAATTTCAGCCCCACCTCCTGGCATAGAGTCCACACCACTAGCTATCATAAGGTCAAGTACTTCATCATAACTCAATCCATACTCTCTGGTTAAAAAATCTATCTCTGCAGCTGTCATAGCTTTCACATGAATCTCTGGATATTTCTCTTTTATTTTTCTAAATGCACCCATATACCACTCTACACCATCATCAGGGTTATGTGCAGAGACGATATGTATCTCTTTTACACCATTTTTTACAGAGTTTTTAACTATTTCCAGTATCTCTTCGTGACTCATAGTGTATTGGTTAGGGTTTTTTCTGCTGGCACTATAGGCACAAAATTTACAAATATCTGCACAAACATTGGTTGGATTGATGTGACGATTAATGTTAAAATAACTCTTCTTTCCATACCTATCTTGGCGTATATTATCTGCAAGTTCGCCTAAAGTATATAAGTCCAAGTCATAAAGTGCTTCCCCCTCTTCTTGAGTAAGTCGTTCTTTATTTCGTACCTTTTCTATCAAGTCCATCTGTCTAATCCATAGTTGTTTTTGGGTATTATACCAAAGAACCATCTGAATAACCCTATGGAGAATATATTGGATACAGTTACAACCCAAATAGAAGAATTACTTTATAATAATGCATCAAATTTTGAAGTAGCCAAAGTATTGAAAAAAGATATCAAGCTCTACTTTAACACACTTGAAGAGACCTTTTCTACCACAGGTGGTAAAGACTTCTTAGTTAAACATACCAAAAAGATAGACACTGTCTTAAAAATTATTTATAAAGTTGCCCTTAGATCTATGTTTGGGAACTATGCTCCCATGAAGAGCTCTGTGCCTCTTGGTCTAGTTGCATTAGGAAGTTATGGACGAGAACAACTTTGTGTCTACTCTGATATAGACTTAATGATAGTCTATAAAGAAGTACCCGGATACAATCTTAAAGAGATGATAGAAAAGATACTTTATATTCTTTGGGATACAGGACTGAAACTTGGACATCGTGTGCATACTGTTGAAGAACTATATGAAGTTTCTAAAACCGATATTACCATCAAAACAGCTCTTATAGAGTCTCGTTTTATAGAGGGTTCACATTTTATTTGGACAGATACACAAAATGCCATCAGCCAAATACGCCATGACAATATAAAAGAGTTCATTGAACTCACGCTTGAAGAACAAGAGAAAAAACACAGTAAGTTTCCACTTACTATGGAGCCAAACCTAAAGGAAGGTGTAGGTGGTTTTCGTGATGCCAATCTTGTATTTTGGATAGGAAAAGCCATTTATAATGTTGACAGCATTAAAAACCTTCCCTCAAATATTGTAGATGAAAAAGAGTATCGTACTTTCCGTATAGCCCTAGAGTTTCTATTTCGTGTGCGTTCTGCTCTACATTTAGCTACAGGCAAAAAAGAAGATAAACTACGCCTTGATCTTATTCCTAGCATAGCAAAATTTCTTGGATATGGAGAGAGTAAACAAGGTCATGTGAAATTTGCTAAAAAAGTGACAGAGAGTCTTAAAATTATTAGACTTTATAGTACTATTTGGCTAGATAAACTTACTAAAGAATATATTGAGCCAGATGTAAATAAGAATTTTATTTACCCTAAAACAAAAAAATTTAACATGCTTCTAAAAGAGTTATGTAATCATGCGCAGAATCCTTTTTATGCACATTCTACATTTTTACAAAAACTTCTTGTTGCAGATAAGCCAAATCGTCCAGATGAGACACTCTACAAAATCATTGCAAGATTTTTTTATCAACCATACTCCTACTACATCTTAAGTTCACTTTCATTTGCAAGACTTTTAAAATATGTTATACCTCCTATTAGAAAAGTGATTGACTTGCCTCAATTTGACGGATATCATCAGTTCGGTGTAGATGTACACTCTTTAAAGTCTGTATATCATTTAGAGCACATAGAGGACACCTTTATTGAATCGTTATTTAATGCTTTAACTGATGATGAAAAAGCCATGCTAAAACTTGTTACTTTTTTGCATGATTCAGGTAAAGGGCGCAGAAGAAACCATCATCTTGTAGGAGCATCCCTCTTTAAGATTTTTGCAAACAGATTACAGATGAATTCAAAACTCATTAAAATGGGTGAAACACTTATACTTTATCATACCCTTATGAGTAATGTAGCACAAAGAGAAGACCTCTATAGTGAAAAAGTCATCTTAGCTTTTGCTTCACATTTTAAAACCAAAAAACTCTTAGATATGATTTATATCCTCACTTATGCAGACATGAGTGGTGTAGGAAAAGACATCTATACTTCTTTTGTTGCACGCTTGATGAAAACACTTTATCTACGTTCTGTTGACTCTCTAAGCCATACTATCATGTTAGATACAGTATCTAAACGTATCAAAAAGGAACAAGCACTTAAAAAACATTTTGATTTTTTAGCACTTAGTAAAACGGACCAAAAGAAGATCTTGGAGATTCCTTCCAATTTACTTTTTTTACGTTATAAACCAGAGAGAATCGTAGCAATTGCCAAAAAAGGATTTAGAACTAAAAATTATGAATTTTTAATCAGTAATGAGGAGTATTTAACTATTGAAATCATCCGTAAAAAGTCATTTAACTTGAGTTATTTTTTAGGAAAACTCAATAATCTTGATGTAGTAAATATGGATATCTGCAAACTCTTTAATGATTTAAAATATTTTAAAATAGATTTTTCTCTTAGAGTAAATACAGAAGATATTAGATTTGTTGAAGAGATACTTCACGACTCATTTGATAGTAGTAAAGCAAGCCATCTCAAACCTCCTATGATTCAAAAAAAGGAGCTTAAAATTGATTGCGAACATTCACAAAGTTATGCCATTATGCGGCTTAACACTATAGACCAAAAAGGGCTATTGGCTTATATTATTGATATGTTTGATACATTAGGCATAGATATTGTTTCTGCTAAAATACATACAATGAAAAATCGTGTGAGAGACATTTTCCTCATCGAGAAGAATGGAAACTTTTGTCATAATACAGAAAAAATAATAGATAAACTTACAGAAAAGAGATAAGATGTGTGGAATAGTAGGATACATTGGGACTAAAGAGAAAAAAGAGATACTTCTAGATGGTTTGCAAGAGTTAGAGTATCGTGGATATGACTCTGCTGGTATTGCGATTATTGAAGGTGTAAAACTCAATAATTTTAAAGCTATTGGCAAACTAAAAAACCTTAGAGAGAAAACTAAAAACTATACTTCTGATGGCTTTGGTATCTCTATTGGGCATACAAGATGGGCAACACATGGCAAGCCGACTGAACTCAATGCACATCCACATTTGGGCGCATACAGCTATGTAGTACATAATGGTATCATCGAAAATTATCAACTACTTAAAGATGAGCTAAAATCTGAAGGAGTAGGCTTTCTTAGTCAAACAGATACAGAGACTATTGTGCATCTATTTGAGAAGTATCACAACAAATCTAACAAGGCTTTTGAAGCTTTTGAAAAAACTATTACAAAACTTGAGGGGGCTTATGCAACCCTACTCATCACTGAAGCAGCAGCAGATACTATTTTCTTTGCTAAAAATGGGTCTCCTATGCTCATAGGTTTTGATAAAAATGAAGTCTATTTTGCCTCTTCAGATACTCCTATTATAGGTAAAGCAACAGAGGTGTATTATTTGGAAGATGGAGAGTACGGGTATGCTAAAGAGGGAAAGATTACTCTTTTCAATAGTGATGGTAAAAAAAAATTTACGAAACAAGCCCTCACCGCTAATAAAGCTTTAGCACAAAAAGATGGGTATCGTTTTTTTATGGAAAAAGAGATTTACGAGCAGAGTCGTATAATAAGTGAAACTATGATGGGGCGCATTCTTGATGACACTATTGCTCTTGATGAGCTAGATGCAAATTTCTTTGATGGCATATCTGCTCTTAAGATATGTGCTTGCGGAACAAGTTATCACTCTGCTTTAACATCTGCTTATCTTTTTGAACGTATAACAAAGATAAGATGTGACATAGAGATAGCTTCAGAATTCAGATACAAAGAGCCACTACTTACCGATGATACTCTCTTTATTACCATCTCCCAAAGTGGAGAGACAGCCGATACCCTTGAAGCACTAAAAATGGCGAAAAGAGCTGGACTTAGAAGCTTGAGCATCTGTAATGTAGACAACTCTTCCATTGTTCGAGAAAGTGACGCTACCATACTTACAAGAGCTGGCATAGAAAAAGGTGTAGCTAGTACAAAAGCTTTTGCTACACAGACAATGGTGCTTTGGATACTTGCACTATATATAGCACAAGAGAGAAAGAGTATTTCCAAAGAGATATTGCACAAAGAGGTAGATGCTATGATTCATACACCTAAAGCTCTCATTGTGACAGATACACTTCATGAAAAACTACACCGTTTATCTAAGCGTTATTTACATGGGCATGGCTTTTTCTTTATAGGAAGAGATATTTTCTTTCCACTTGCCCTTGAAGGTGCCTTAAAACTCAAAGAGATAAGCTACCTTCATGCAGAAGGTTATCCAGCAGGAGAGATGAAACATGGCCCAATAGCTCTAGCAGACAGCGAACTATTTACCATAGCTCTTATGCCAAAAACAATGCACTACGAGAAGATAAAATCAAATGTAGAAGAGCTAAGTGCTAGAGATGCTACCATACTTGCCATTTCACCACTACCATTTGACTTAGCAGATGATTTCATACAAACAAAATATGACTCTCATCCTATGTTAGAGTTTTTCGAAATGATGGTAGTCACGCAACTTTTAGCGTTAGAGATTTCTGTTAGACTTGGGAATGATATAGATATGCCGAGGAATTTGGCAAAAAGTGTTACGGTAGAGTAAGCCCATTTTCAAACTTTTTAATTATATAAAATATGGGGCAATCAACACTACTTCTTTATATAGTTCTATTTGTATTAAAACATACATCAATTTTATTTTAAAATACTCATTAGAACTTACTTTTTCCTCTAAATACTTTCATCATATTTTCAATACAATACAACATCAATTTTCAAATATATCACAAAGGAATTAAAATGAAAAAAATTATTACAAGTTTGGGACTAATGATGACTGGGGCTCTTATTATGAGTGTACTGATGTGGAATATGGCACCCAAAATGATGGTTCATGAACTTAAAAGCCCTTACAGCGTAGATAAAACCGTAGAAACTATTAGCATAAACGCCAGAAAGCAAGGGTGGACTGTTAAAAATGTTGTTAATATGCAAAAAAGTATGAAGAAAAAACTTAGTGAAGATATTTACGCTACCAAAGTAATGAAACTTGGGCAAACAAAATATGCATATGAACTAATTAAACATGATGATACCCGCTTTGTAGCGGCAATGATGCCACACTCTATAGCTGTATATGAAAAAAGCGATGGCAATACTTATATTTCATCAATGAATATGGGGCTTATGGGTAAAATTTTTGGCGGAGAGACTGACCGCATTATGGATAAGGTACAAAAAGATGATGATATTATTTTAAAGTTTTTGCTTCATAATTGAAAAAAGACTCAAAATGACTTTCTAAAAATAGAGATGAGTTCTTTAACTTTTGCTTCTGATACCTTGCCATTTTCCAAGACCCCTGAAATCATCGCAATGCCATTAACACTTTTAGTTTTGACAATAGCCTCTATGCTCTCCAAATCAATACCCCCAATTGCAACAATAGGATATCCTAAGTTTTTCGCCCATTTTTTGAGTCTTTCTACTTTGACTGGACTGTAAGTCATTTTTTTTGAGTTGGTTTTAAATATAGGACCTATGGCGAGATAAGATGGTCTTATGTGGAGTACTTTGTCTATCTCTGATTCTATGTGCGTACTGATGCCTAGTCGTATTCCTGCTTCACAAATAGCTTCAATATCTGCTTCTAAAACATCTTCTTGTCCCAAATGAACACCATAAGCATTATGTTTAATAGCGAGTTGCCAGTAGTCATTTATGAACAATCTAGCTCCAAATTTTTCAGAAACCTTTATGGCTTCTATAATCTGACTCTCAACACTTTCAATAGAGATATTTTTCACTCTGAGTTGCGCTGTACTAATGCCTGCTTTATAGAGTGCCTCTAGCTTATCGGCATTATCAACAAGAGGGTAGATGCCTAAAGTCTCTACGCCACAATCTAAAAACTTCATACCAGATGTCTTACTCAAACTGATGCCAAAATGGTGTACCTACAACAGGCGTAGATGGTGAAGCAAACTCTCTTTGTTGCATTACTCCTGCCTCATAAGCTAAACGACCTGCTTCAACTGAGTGCCTAAAGGCTCTTGCCATTTTTTGTGGTTCTTGTGCAAGGGCAACTGCAGAGTTTAGTAAAACACCATCATATCCAAGCTCCATAGCTTGTGTTGCGTGTGATGGTTTTCCTATGCCTGCATCTATGATTAAATTTAATGCTGGAAATTTCTCTCTAATAGCTCTTAAATTATCTGGGTTCATTAATCCTTTGCCTGAACCTATCATTGAGCCCCAAGGCATGAGTATCTTACATCCAACATCTACCAATCTTTGTGCTACTACCAAATCATCTGTAGTGTATGGGAAAACTTCAAAGCCATCTTTTATAAGAGTTTTGGCAGCTTTTACGGTTTCAAATGGGTCTGGTTGTAGATTATATTGGTCGCCTATAACTTCTAGTTTTATCCAGTTTGTACCAAACACTTCTCTTGCCATCTGTGCTGTGGTTATAGCCTCTTTGGCACTGTGACAACCCGCAGTATTTGGCAAAATATCTATATTTAATGCCTTGATAATATTCCAAAAGTTATCGCCACCTTGATCACCTGCTGCCTGACGACGAAGAGATACGGTAACTATCTTAGCTCCTGAAGCTTGAATAGATGACTCCATAATGGCAGGTGAAGGGTATAGTGCAGAACCTATAAGTAGTCTGCTACTAAATGTTTTACCACCTATTTCCCAAACTGTGTTATCTTTATTGTCCATATTATCCACCTTGTACAGGAGAGAGTATCTCTACTCTATCATTAGCTTTTATGGTTGTTGACTCATAAGAGTTTAGTGCCACAAAAGTACCATTTAAGGCTACTGCAAATCCTGCTGTTTGATAATCAAGCTCTACTATCATCTCTTTTATGTTTATACCATCAGTTACAGTCTGTTTCTCTCCATTTACAACTATATCTATCATTTTATTCCTTATTAATGCCTTCACTTAAAGCTTTCTCTATGATGGCAGGTGCTAGCAGATACCCATGTCTATAGAGTCCATTGATGCGTGTTAATTTTTCAGAGTTTTCTATGCGTGGTAAATTGTCTTTAAAAGCTGGACGACAGTTGGTTTCTGTGTTGACTACTCGTGCTTCTCCAAAACTAGGATGAACAGAAAAAACTGCTGATAGAAGTTCAAGGCTAGAGCGAACTGACACTGGACTTCTATCGTCACTCTCTATCTCTGTTGCACCAACTATGTAACGTTTAGACCCAGGTGCTTGTGAGATTTTACACTCTTTACAATATTCCAAATCCATACCCTCACAACCATTCTCGCGAGGCACAATATATATTTTATAGCGAGGATGAAGTAATCTGGTTGGACGGCTGATATTTACCTCTGATGACTCAAGCCAAAACACTTCACCTCTGACTCCACGCAAATCATCAAAATACTCTTTTGCTCCCAATCCTCTTGAGTCAAAAACCCAATCAAACTCTTCTACTTCGTCACCGTAAAAGACTTTGGCTGGCTCTATCTTATCTACTTTGGTATAATCTTTCCAAGTAATATTTGGATCCATTGTTAAAGTATTGGTAGAGAATGCCATAAACCTTTGGGCATCTACTTGCCCCTCATCTTTAAGATAAAATGCTTTACTATGGTGTCCAAGTTCAGGCTCTAACTCAGATAACTCTTGGCTATCTAGCATTTTTATCTCTTTAGCTTCTGAGACTTTATTGCGAAGTGAAGTAATGAAATGTTCAAGTTCAGGAATATCTTGTGGATGCGCAGTGATAATAGTTCCTTTTAGTTGCAAACCATCATAAACACCTGCCTCTTTTAAAATATTTGGCCAAAGCTCCATTGAGCGTTTGCCATAATCAAAGATAACGGACTCAGCAGTCTCCAGTTCTGCAAATGGTGCCAACATACCGGCGGCAGTAAAACCAGCCGCATCTATTCCTTCTCTACTGCTTTCATCAAAAAGCGTTAAAGTATGTCCATCTTTCAGTAAGTTAAGCGCCAAAACTCTGCCGACAAGACCAACACCTACAATTGCTATATTCATCTTTTGTCCTTATGTATTTTTAACCTCTATATAAACTTCTGAACCATGCTCTTTGAACGTTTCAGACATTTCGTCCATGCCTTTTTGTCTTGCTTCTTCTACACTCAGATCAAGATTGTCAGCATATTCTCTAACTTCAGCAGAAATTTTCATAGAACAAAACTTTGGTCCACACATAGAACAAAAGTGTGCTACCTTTGCACCTTCCATTGGCATAGTCTCATCATGATACTCTCTTGCTTTGTCAGGATCAAGCCCAATATTGAACTGGTCAACCCATCTAAACTCAAACCTCGCTAGGCTCATAGCATCATCTCTCGCTCTTGCTCCAGGATGACCTTTGGCAATATCTGCTGCATGGGCTGCAAGTTTATATGTGATGAGCCCTTCTCTTACATCTTCTCTATTTGGAAGACCGAGGTGTTCTTTTGGTGTAACATAACAGAGCATAGCACAGCCAAACCACCCGATCATGGCAGCACCAATTCCAGATGTAATGTGGTCGTAGCCAGGGGCTATATCTGTAGTTAGGGGTCCAAGTGTATAGAACGGAGCTTCATGGCACACTTCAAGTTGTTTATCCATATTTTCTTTAATCATATGCATAGGCACATGCCCTGGACCTTCAATGAGTGTTTGAATATCATGTTTCCATGCAATTTTAGTAAGATTACCCAACTCTGTTAATTCTGCAAACTGTGCTTCATCATTGGCATCAGCTACTGAACCAGGTCTAAGACCATCACCCAAAGAGAAAGTAATATCATATGTTTTCATAATTTCACAAATATCTTCAAAGTGTGTATTTAAAAAATTCTCTTTGTGATGAGCAATCATCCACTTAGCCATAATTGCACCACCACGAGATACAATACCAGTTACTCTTTTAGCTGTCATAGGAACATGGTGCAAAAGCAATCCTGCATGGATAGTAAAATAATCTACTCCCTGCTCAGCTTGTTCTATGAGTGTATCTCTAAATACTTCCCAAGTCAAATCTTCTGCAACTCCATTTACTTTTTCCAATGCTTGATAGATAGGTACAGTCCCTATAGGAACAGGAGAGTTTCTAAGTATCCAGTCACGAGTAGTGTGAATATTTTTACCTGTTGATAAATCCATCACAGTATCTCCGCCCCAGCGTGTTGACCATACCATCTTTTCAACCTCTTCGGCTATAGAAGAGGTAGTTGCTGAATTTCCAATATTTGCATTTACTTTGACCAAGAAATTTCTACCTATAATCATCGGTTCTGCTTCTGGGTGGTTAATATTGATTGGGAGAACAGCACGACCTTCTGCTATCTCTTTTCTTACAAACTCAGGAGTAACTTTCTCAGGAAGATTTGCTCCCATATTGTCACCCTTTAGTCTAGCTTCTCTCTCTTCATCTTGAAGGTACTCAGCAGACATAACAAGGTTTTGATTCTCTCGAATAGCCACAAACTCCATCTCGGGCGTGATAATCCCTTGTCTAGCGTAGTGAAGTTGAGTTACATTTTTACCTTTTTTGGCTCTAAGTGGTGTACGCACCAAACCTTTTGCACCAGCCGTTACGAAGTCCAATTGTTCATCTGTACTGTAGCCATTATCCACAGGCTCCATAATACGACCTTTATACTCTTCTACATCAGCACGAGAAGTAATCCACTCTTTACGAATAGCAGGAATACCTTTACCAACATCAATTTCAATAGATGGGTCAGTAAAGGGTCCTGAAGTATCATATACGCCAAGCTTAGTATCATTACTAAGTGTTATCTCGCGTATAGGTACTCTAATCTCTTTGTGTATCTCACCTTTTAAATATATCTTTTGCGAAGCAGGCAGAGGGTCTCTTGTGAGAAGTTCATTTGAAGTTGTCAATGTATCTTTGTATGATTTTGTCATAATATTTTCCTTTATGGGACGCTTTTGAGCAAAGCCCAAAAACTACGTTGACACTAAGTCAACTTCAGCAGTTGGCTCATGCGACTAGTCGCATTTTAAGTGTTGCGTTAATTTTTATTATTTGTAATACATAAGGAAAGAAGTGTAAATTAAGTAGTAATAAATAAAAAAACCTAAAAGTTTTTAAAATTATTTATCCAATAAGTTAATTATGGTTCTCTTCCTTACGCTGGAATTATCCAGTTCAAGTTCAACGGGTCAAGCATAATGCCATCTCAACTTTTTTAAAGCACCCCGAGAGGTTGATAAGGTCAATATAATATAACTAAGATAAATACAATCTTAATTATAAAAAATTATGGTGGATAAATTTATTCTACTCGTCTTTTTCTGTCTTCATATCTATAAGTTCAGACAAAAGCTCTTCTATTTCATCGGCTTCAAGCTCATCACGTCCAAGCTCTTCTATGATAGCAAAACACTCTGTACGCATCTCTCTCATCTCTTCTAAGTCTTCTTTTTGCTCTTTAGAGGCTGATTTTGCTTTGTCTATGGCTCCAAAGAGTTCATCTATGGCCACTTCCAAATCTGGTATGATTTCCTGTTCTAAAAGGTTTTTTAGTTTGTCTGATGATGTCATAAGTAGTCCTAATGGTTAATATTTGTGTTATTGTAGCAAAAAAAGGTATGATTTTTAAACTATTTAAAATATACCAAATACTCTACATAGGCATGATCTTGATGATTGCCAGATACATACGTGCTCTCTCTTCTTACGGCCCCTTTTTTTATTACATCAATATCTTCCCAATTCTTATCAATTTTTTCCAGTTCACATTCTAATGCTGCATCATTACGCCAGTCAGCAAAATAAAGTCTATTTGCTTCAGGTGTACGACCCAATACCATTGCCATAGTGTCTGGACCACCTCTTCCACCAATACCATAACCATCACACCTATCATTTAAAACATCGAACTCATCATTTGTATATCCGTCATAAGTAAATGATTGAAAATGAGGACTGTACGTAAAATGTATATAGAATTTTACAACTTCTATTATCTTCTCCTCTTGAGGATTCTCAATCAACCAACACTCATTACCTCTCTTTTCGTCCCATTGATTTAAGATATTTTTACCTCCACAAGAAGCCTTAACCCACTCTCCATTGACTTGGTAGAGTTTTTTAGAAGCATTAAACGGATAAACTTTTTCTCCCATCTCTACACTAAAATCAAATCTATGTTTGACCGTAATCTTATAGTCTCAAGTATCTATATTGAACTCTTGGTCTGTTTGCCATTGAGATATTTCACTGTCAAGCGTGGGTAAAAGTTGCTTAATGCCTGCTACTATTTTTTCATAAGGGTCACCTTGACTAAGATACGCTTCTACGAATGCGTGTCCTGCTGAACCATTTGCATTACCTGACATACTTCCTGGAATAGGATTAATGATTGGGTCACCAACAAGTGTTACATATCCACCTTTTCTAGCTTTTACTTCGGCAGCAGGAGAAGCTACCTGAAGGTTGGCAAAATAATCTTTATACTTTATTGGTGTTATCTTATCATATATACGATTGGCAAACAGGTTTCCTTGTGAATGAGAAATCAACAGTACCTTATGTCCTAATTTAAAACTTTCGTTATAGTACTTTTCCCACATTTCATCTGCATTGCCCTGCTCCCAATTTTTTGTAGAAGACTCCATCAGTGCCTGTGTTGCTATAGCACCCAGTGTAACAGAAGGGATTGCTACTGTTAATGCGGCTATTGCCACACTCAATCCAATTCCATCCAACTGTCCAGCTTCTCTAAGTTGATAATAAACCTCCAATACATCAGTACTGGCTCCTTGCTCCCAGTTGTAAGATAATTTTACTTTTCCATATTTTATTACTAATAGAGGATCACTTTTAACAACTTCTTTTGAAATCAACGATTTTAAGATACGCGCACTTTCTTTAGCATCTTCAGTACTATTCCAGACACCATTTCCATAATAAATATCGGTTTTACACTCATCAATATTTTCTGCATGCAACAAGAGTCCAACCAATACTACTATCATAAGTATTTTTTTCATCTTACTCTCCTAGCTCATCAATGTTGGTTCTGCATCTATCTATGGTCTCATCTTTTTTATCTTCTAAAATATGTCCGCCCAATGCTGCGTTATAAGAAAATTTTGTATTTATTCGTTCTCGTGTATTATAAATCTTATCTTTTATTTTAGCATCACCAAACACTTCATGCTTAGAATAATATTGCATTGTTTCAAATCCAGACATCTCTTTTGTCTGTTTTTCAACCCAATAAAATTGACAAGCCAAAGCATCATCTTCGATGTCACTACTCTCCATAGTAGGATTCTCTAATATCTTCTGGCTAGACCAAGCATACTGAAGTGCTATGGCTGTTTTAGTTTTTGGAAATTCACGATATTGTGCATATCTGATAATAACATACCGCTCCACATCATCCCTAATCCCATTATCATTACTATCTATACCCAACAATGTAGAGTCATTAACTTTCTGGTCTGGTTTAGGGGGTAACTTATGTCCATTTAGCTCCCAGTAGATATTTAGTTGGCGGGCTTTTGATGTTTTTCCTTGAAACTCAGCATTAAGTATTACTTCTCCTTCTTGTTTGGCTATGAGTGTAGTGTTACTCACTTGTAGTGACTTTTTTGGTTCTATATTCCATACTACTTCATCACTCTTTGGTATCTTAGTCGTACCATCTGAATACAGAGCTGTTAAACTATATCTTACACTTGTATTTTTATTGAGTTCTTTTTTCTCTATCTCTAGCGTTAATGCTTTTATATAAGGCACTACATCTACTGTGGTATCTCTAGAATTAGGGTGTGATTCTCTACTCTCAAGTGTAACTTTCTCTTCTTTGGGTATCTCTTGATTTTTATCTGCATCATCACCGTCAAAAAAAAGCACTCTGCCCACTATTAGAATCATTATCAATGCTAATATGAGGGTAATTATAAACGATGGTTTAGAGAGAAGTGGTTTAACTATTTTTATCATTTGTTTACCTTTGCATGAATTTAATGTATAGTATATATTCATATATTATAACAAAAATTATTTGTAAAAGAAATTATATTGGAGGGGCTGTAGCGTAGATAGGAGTGCCCACGCTACATAGTATATTAGCTATAGGATAAATTATGTACTACAGGCACTAACCCCTGGAGATGTAGTTGGTTGCACTGCTGAAGTATCTGCTCCACCT
>JAUXGC010000124.1 GCA_030622375.1 Sulfurovum sp. | reverse complement strand
GGCACTTTGGACAAATTTTGGTGTTTTTTTAAAGCCATCTGTAACTTTTCCTTATTTTCTACCCATTGTACCGTACTTTGAAGAGGTTTTTAGACCCCCGTTTTTACCATTAAGTCAAATGTGCCATATCTTTGCTATTCCAAGGTATTTACCTTTTTCATAAGTATAGTCATTCTTTTGACGGCCTTGTGTCTGGTTATATATTACCTACTTACTACTAAACATACTTGTCTTACATATATTGTAGCCACATATCTATAAAAGTAAAACTATTTTAACATCATATATGCTATCATAACCGTATGAATGTAGTCATAGATACCAATGTGTGGATTTCAGCTTTGATTAGTAAAGATGGACTAAGTAGAGATATTATAAAGTTGGCACTTACAGATAAAATCTCTCCACAAATCAGTACTTCTCTATTTCTTGAGTATGAAGCAGTAATGAAACGCGAAAAAATTCAAAATTTGTGCTCCCTAACCATCAAAGAGCAAAATGAATTATTTCAAGCTTTTTTGTCAACTTGCAAATGGAATGAAATTTTTTATCTATGGAGACCAAATCTTAAAGACAAAGATGATGATTTTTTAATAGAGTTGGCAGTGGCTAGCAATAGTAAAGTCATTATTACCGAGAATCAAAAAGATATGAAATCTGGCGAACTTCAATTTGAATTTGAAGTTTTAACCCCACAAAAATTTTTAGAAAGGAACCAAAAATGAGTACACTGACACTAAGAATACCAGATACAAAATATGAACGATTGAAAAACTATGCAAAAAGCAAAGAAATCTCTCTCAATAAACTTTTTGATGAGTTTGCTACGATTGCACTAACACAATTTGATGCTAAAACGAGATTTGACATAATGGCTTCAAAAGCTAATAAAGCCAGAGGGCTAGAGTTGTTGGATAAATTAGATAATAAATAAGATACTTTCTCGCGTACCCAACTCTATCGCCATCAAGTCATTGGATAGAGGATTATTTTATCATAAACAGACTACTCGTTGGCTTCAAAAACGGTATAGTGTCTATTTTCTACTCTAATGTGAGGTGGTAACTTTTCTGCTTCAAAATAGTCATATCCATCTTTAAGTTCACTCCAAAAGTCATACCATTCATGTTCTGAGTGCCGAGCCATATTTTCTTGTGTCATACGAAAAGGGAAAGCGTGTACTTGTACATATGTCTGTTCATTATCCAGCGCACCCTCCACTAAAGCATAAATCTCTTCCATCTTCTGGTCAGTCATCGCATAACAGCCTATGGAAACACAATTTCCATGAACCATAAGATAAGAGCCTGTATGATTATTGGCACGGTCATATCTGTTTGGATACCCCAAATTAAATGCAAGATGAAATTTACTATTTGGGTTGAGTTGCTGCTTTTTTACTCTGTAAAAACCTTCTGGAGATTGTCTATCGCCCTCTTTGAGCTTAGGTCCCAAACCTCCAGAGTAATTACAAATAGTATAATCTTTCAAATGTTCATACTCTGCTTGGGTTCGTATCCATACTTCTAAAATAGACTCCTCTTTAAAGATACGTATAAAGATAGGGTCTCCTACAGTAGATGAAAGTTGTTTTAGCCTGTCTTCAAGTGTAACATCCATAAAGATATTAAATACCGTACTCTCTTCTGCTATATCCTCTTCTGCCATATGCATAAACTCATCTAGGGTTATTGTCATATTTTGTTCTATATTGGGAAGCATAGAGATAGTTGCTGTCTCTTTTTTTAAAGGATAGAGGTAAAAGAGTATAAAAGAGGTTAGGAGTAAAATTATAACAATAATATCTATCAAGAGAAGCCATGCTCTTGTAGCTCTATTCAAAATTAAGTTTTTGTGACTTATCAAAGCCATATACATCATTAAACATCAATATTTTACCAGACTTATTCATATAGCTTGTCAAATACGCAGTATGAACCATCAACCTCTTGTTAATTTTAAGATGATGTGTTTTAAGAGAATCATACCATTTTTTAACAGTTTCATTGTTTTGGTTTGTATAGTATGTTGTGATATGTCTCAATAGACTAACTGGTTTCTCAAGCCTAATGCAACCATGACTAAACGCTCTTTTTTGGCGTTTAAAAAGTCTTTTTGATTGTGTATCGTGCATATATACAGCATGCTTATTTGGAAAAATAAACTTTACGCGCCCTAAAGCATTTCTATTTGATGGTATCTCTATAAATTTATATGGAACTTCTTCTTCTCCTCCTATATAAGGAGTCCAATCTACATCGTCTTGATTAACTTCTGGAGAGCTTAAGTCATAAGATTTGCGTATAACCATATTTTTTCTAGCTAGATAGTTTGGTTTTTTTAGCATATTTGGAATAATTTCATTTCTAGCAATACTATCCGGTACACCCCATTGAGGGTTTATTGTCACATATTGCAACTGTTCAGAAAAAATGGGTGTCTGCATATGAGGCTTACCTACAATGACTGCAAATTGTAATGCCGTATTGTTGCCTTCTACAATACGAACCGTAAACTCTGGAATATTTATTAGAGCATAGTTTGCATCAATAATTGGCTCCATAAGTTTAGTTCTTTCTATGTTTAGACGTATTTTATGCAATACATTTGCACTAGTATTATTTTCTACCTTTAAAGCACTATAAGCTTGAGATAGTTTAAAAAATTGATCACTTTGCGGTACATACGGCTTAAGAATCTCTTCTATGGTTTGTCTGGATCTAAGTTTCATTATTATGTTAGATTTACTGACAACCTGATGATTAATTGCATAGTAAGTATCTATTTTATTCTCTTTTTTTATCTCTTGTGAAGCTTTAAAGCTTTTAAGGTCTATGCAACTATTGGCAAGATTATTAGTGTATGCTACAAGCATTTTAGTCATAAGTTTAGAGTTTTTACTCTTTTTAACATTTTCATAAAGTTCTTGTTGATTACATATAGAAACATATTTATCTGTCTCAAGTATAGTTAAAAATTCTTTTTTTTGACTATATCCCCAACCTTCAGAATCTGGAGCACTTACACAACCACTCAATAAAGCAGCAAATACTGCTACTAAAAAAATTCTAATTTTCACCATTATCTCCAATTAAATATTTTGCACAACTATATGCGCTTGAAAATGCCCATTGGAAGTTATATCCCCCTAGCCTTCCAGTCACATCTAGCACTTCACCTACAAAGTAAAGTCCATCTATTTTTTTACTCATCATTGTTCTAACATTCACCTCTTCTGTACTAACTCCACCCTGGGTTACTTCTGCTTTAGAGTAACCAAAAGTACCAGCTGGTGCAAAACTATAATTATTTAATGTTTGCAATATCAGTAACTCTTCCGATGTTATTTTCATTCCTACTTTATCATCAATATTTAATTGTAGTAAAAATGCTCTAGTAACACGTTTAGGTATTGGCAAAATAGAGCTTAACTGCTTTCTACTGTGTTTCAAAATCTCCCATGAAAAATCTTTCAAGAAATCTATCTCTATCTTACCTTTTTTCCAATACAAAGAACTATCCAGTACTGCTGGTCCACTAATGCCTTTGTGCGTAAACAAAAGTCCGCCTCTACACACCTGTTCCTCCACTTTTATAACTACATCTACAGAAACACCGCTTAATTCCTTGAAAAAAAATTGCTCTTTTTGTACTGTAAAACCAACTAAAGCAGGAGCTGTTTTAACAAGGGTGTGTCCAAAATATTTAGCAACTTCATACCCTATGGCACTTGCACCAAGTTTAGGAAAACTCAAACCTCCAGATGCTACAACAACACCATATGCTGTTATTATACGTTTATCTGTTTTAACATAAAAAATATTGTCTCTCTTAGAGACGGTCAGTACTTTTTCATTTGTGAGTATCTTCTGTTTTTTACTTTTTTTAAGAAAGATATCCAATAGTTCTTTAGCTGAATTTTGACAAAAATATTGACTAGTTTTTTTAACAGTTGGAATAAGGTTCTCTTCTTTAAGCCATTTTAAAAGTGCCTTTTCATTAAAGTTTTCCAGTACTTGCTCTATAAATATATTATCTCCAAGATAATACTGAGCTCCCATAAGTTTATTGGTTATATTGCATTTTCCTCCACCTGAAACCATTATTTTGGCTCCTAAGTTAAGATTGCTTTCTATAATGGTTGCAGAGTTTTTTGGAAGCAAAGAGGTCAGCATAAGTGCACTTG
>JAUXGC010000081.1 GCA_030622375.1 Sulfurovum sp. | reverse complement strand
TCTACATCACTCATGGCATTAATACGACTCAGCATCTCTGCTCTAAATGTCTCTCTGTCCTCTACGGCTACTGTACCCCTTAAGGCATTAAGCTCGGTAAGTGTCATTGCTGTAAAATCCATTGCCATCAAAGTCGCTGCTGCTATACTCTTCGCTATAAGTATCTTTTTCATTGTCTATCCTTTTTTACTATGATTTTCTTTAAGCGTTCTCTAGCTTAAAGATAACCAAATTATAGATTATCTTTGTTACCTAATTGTTACCTTTTAACACTATAAAATACCCATATGAATTAAATATAAACTAGGCATAGAAAAAGTTACAAACAAAAAGAAAGTTAATTAAATAGGACTAAATATATCCTATTTAACCTATATTGTGGTATAATAGTTTTATCAAACTATAAAAAAGGAAAAAATATGCCAAAAATTAACAAATATGTAGATATCTCAGAAGTAGATAGAGAAGCAAAAAAAGACCTTATCGATAGACACTCACCGTTTATCTCATGTGCCGACACAGCAAGTGCTGGTGAGCTATTTGAAGTAACAGTAAAAATGGGTAATGAATATACTCACCCAGATGACTTTGACCACTATATAGAGTCTGTAACACTATTTAATGGTGAAACTAAACTAGCACAAGTTACTTATATCCCTGGTACTCTTGGAAATATAAAAGCTCACAATACTACTACATTTACCATTATTCCAACAGGCAAAAAACTTAACCTTGTTGCACATGGTTACTGTACTAAACACGGTATCTGGGAGGGTACAGCTGTTCAAGTAACAGTTAACTAATCTTATTTAGTCCTATTCAATAGGACTAAATAAGATATCAACTTTAATTTATCTAACAATATAAGATATACTTCCTCTGCTAATTTTACACACTAACAACAACTTTTACATTAAGAAAAGCCTGCTATAGTCTCGACAAATAATTATAATAAAAAGGATTTACAATGATAAAATTAATAAACACTGGTCTTCTGCTTGTCGCAACAACAGCACTTATGGCGGAAGCACCTATGATGAAAAAAAAGATTGAAATAAAAAGTACTCAAATGAGTACGCATGGCATCGTAACAAAACAAAGTTTTGTAGATGTTAACACGACTATAAACAGACTTGAAAAGATTATTAAGAAAAAAGGTATTACACTTTTTAACAGAATCAACCATGCCCAAAATGCTAGAAATACTGGTGCAGAAAATGTTGAGAATGCTCAACTTCTTATTTTTGGAAAACCTGCTGTAGGATTGAAAATGATGTCAAAAGACCCAAGAGCAGGACTTGATTTGCCACTTAAAATGTTAGCATATAAAGCAAAAGATGGCAAAGTTTATGTCTCCTACAGAGATGTCTCTTTCTATGGTGAAATATACAACCTAGAAGGGTGTAAAGTACACAACAAAATGAGTGGCATACTCAACAATCTTAGTAATGTCATCACAAAATCACCTGAAGATTTTAAACTCTTTTTAGAAAACAATCAAGGTAAAAAATCTGCGGTAAAATAAGCTATCACTAGCTAACGAAAGCCACACTAATTCTGTGGCTTTTTACCTACTATCTATTAGATAAATCAGAATTAATCAATGAGAGATTTATAATACTCAACCACCCTACTATCTACATTTATCACTCTATGCAAATATTGAGTCAAATCTCCTTTATTAAAATCCAACTTCAGATTTTTAGGGTTTATGGCTCTTGAAATGGCTACATAAAACTGGCTAGGAGCAAAGATGTTGTCTACATTACACACAAGATTGTCTATGCTCATGCCTTGTGATTTGTGTATGGTAACTGCATAAGCAAGCTTTAGAGGGAACTGTGAAAGTGTGGCAAGTGAGATGGTTTCTATGGTACCATTGTCTTTTGCCTTCATCTCTAGCAAATCAAACTCATGTCTCTCTACCCTGACAAACTCATCCTCTTTCTCTACGATAAGATAATCTTCCTCTATCTTTCTAAGTATGCCTCTCTCACCATTTACAAATTTGCCCCATTTATTGACTGTAAAAAGTATGGGAACACCCTCTTTGAGTGTGAGTTGTTCAGAGATAGGCAACATCTTTTTCCAGCCAAGCAACTTCTTTTCATGCACTTTACCAAACATCTCTATATTTGCAAAAAGTATAGTCTCCTCAGTGTCAAGTTCGTTTATTTTTTCACGATTTGTCTGCTCTACTTCAAGGTTGCGTCCATAAAGGTAAGTAGGGTCATCTTCCATCCCTTCTGTATTCCATAGACTTGTCATATAAGAGACTACCTCTTCATCGCATACGCCTTTGCGTACTTTGGAGAGAATATGTGTAAAAATCTTATCGGTTGTTCTTTTCATTTGAGTAAGTTCTATGATTGTTAAGTCAAATCGTTCCCATGCCATACTCTCAAAAGCATAAAGCTTCTCTCCAAAAATATCATTTATACTGTTTCGTTTCTGCACAGGAGGTAACTGAAAAAAATCTCCCACAAAAAGTACTTTTCCAAGGTAACCATAACTGTCAAGTCTATGAGCTATCATGTCCAACAAATTGGTACTAACCATAGAGATTTCATCTATCACGATAAGATCTGTAGCTTTGAGTATTTTTTTGAGCTCAGAGAGCCTTTTTTTTGCCCGTTTATCTCCAGTAGCTAACTCATCAAAATTAGAAGCTATACCAAAAACAAAAAAGCTATGTACGGTAAACCCGCCTATATTTACTGCGCTCACTCCAGTAGAACCCAAAGATACAACTTGTTTGCCAGCTTTACGATACTGAGATATAATTTCATTAGTAATGTAACTTTTTCCAACTCCTGCACCACCAGTTAAAAAAACACTTGAATGTTTTAGTGCCTCCAGTACATCTACTTTATCACTCAAAATCCAGCCCTATCTATAACTCCTTGATGGCAACGGCTTCGTGTCTTTTTGCCTCGTTGCAACAGTACAGAGAGGTCATCACTTCTTGAACCCAAATGAAGCCACAGTTCGGTAATAAGCCCACTCTTGCACTTAAGCTCAATACGATCACCAGCACCTCTACCAAACTCTCTATCGGCTATGTTTCGTATTTGCTTTAGTGTAACTTTTTTATCTATATTTTCGGAAAAGAAAGTGCCCAATCCAGAAGCATTAACTTGCCCAGTAAGATTGATTGCATCAGAGTAGTATCGGTTTGCATCAGTACCGTAACAAGAACCGTGTTTTATCCACTCATGCTTATGCAAATCAGAGGCATATCCAGGCATTATTATCTCTAATTGATTCTCCACATCTTCATCTAGTGCCAAACATGGCAAGTGTCTCCATTGTCTATTTTTATCTGCACCCACTAAACGCTTATCTACATTGCAGTATTGACTACTTCTAGGTTGTGGCCAAAGACCATGTAGTGCAAACTGACTATCACTCTTTTTAGAGTAAAACAGTGAAACTATACTTCTTTTACACTCTTTTTTATAACGATGTGTTTCACAGAAAGCATTATGCCAACTAAGTACTAAAATATTCTGTTTTGAGATATTGTCATATCTTTTATTATCTATATTTGCAAACAAGTTGTCATTTTTGTTTTCAATGTTTAAGGCTTTACTTTTAGAAAAACATTTACCATCTACCCATCTCTGAGCAGGATTTTCACCTCTTACAAGCACAAGCACTTGTCCTTTATGGCGATCTAATATCGTATATTTTTGTTTTGTGTCTAAATGTACAGCATCTGTATTTTTACTGTGTTTCATATTGTTAAATGCGGGGCACTCCTGAGCAGGATAAGACTCTTGTCGTGCCAATACATGTATAGTTAGTAGAAAAAAAACTAATAAAAATTTAATCATTTTTAGCCTTAGTAAATATTTGTAATATTATATCATTTTGGCATAAGTTTTACTATCGTATTTGATGAGATTTAAAACTGAAAACAGTGCAGATGTCTATTTTATAAATTTGGCTATAATTTATGAAACCGAGTAAAAGGAAAAACAGTGATTAAATTAATAATATTTAGCCTAACTCTGTTATTGTTTGCGGGATGTGGGGGGGGGCTCTAATGTACCTCTTGAAGATGAAAATATAACCGAAATAGAGGCTCCAATAGAAAGCAATATAACAAGTAACATAGAAAGAAATACTATTCCACCAAACTGTATAGCTTGGTATGACGGATGTAATGACTGTGGCAGACAAGGTGAAAATATCCTATGTACCATGAAGTATTGTACTACTTATGAACCTTTTGTTTGCAAAACATGGAAATAAAAGATTGAATCTATTTATAAAACTACTACTCGTTGCTGTTATGCCATTTGTACTACTAGCAAATGATGACCGTCCACCCATAGCCTATGATTTTTTAGCAAAAAAAGAGGTAAAAAGTTTTATCCGTATGATGGTAGAAAAATACCACTTCAAAAACTCATATATAACCTCTGTACTTAAAAAAGCGAAGTTAGACAGAGATACACTGGACAGATACACTGGACGCTACAAAGTAGGTTCTACTAATGGACCTTGGGAGAGATACAAAGCCCATGTACTTGACCCACTGTCTCTTAAAAAAGCAAAGAAATTTAAAAAAAAGTACTATAAAACACTTTTAAGAGCAAGCAAAGAGTATAAAGTAGATATGGATTATATTGTTGGATTTATTGGTGTAGAGAGTAAGTTTGGGGAATATACGGGAGACTATAATGTTTTAGATGCCCTAGCCACTCTAGCCTTTCATCCCAACCGTATGAAAAAGTTTTTTAAAAATGAATTCAAACATCTTTTTTTACTCTGCAGAGAAAAAGGATACAGCATTACCAAACTTCAAGGCTCATTTGCAGGTGCTATAGGTTGTGTACAGCAAGTGCCTTCTGTTGCACGTAAACATAAATCAGACTTCAATGGAGACGGCATCACAGACCCTTGGGACTTAGAAGACTGCATCGGCTCCATAGCAAAATTTATGCATAAAAATGGGTGGAGAAAAGGTGCTTTAGTTGCTGTTCCTGCAGAGTTTAAAGGCAAACGATACAAGGGGCTAAAAACAAGCCACAAACGAACTAAATCATTAGCTACTATCTTGAAACATGGCGTTAAACCACTAGGAAGTTTTAATGAATCAAAAGCTTACCTACTTAAAAACCGAAACCTCACACATGATGACATTTGGCTAGGTGCTAAAAACTTCAGAGTACTCACAAGATACAACAACTCAACAAGTTATGGAATGGCCATACATCTCATAGCACAAGCTGTAAAGTAAATAATTAGATAAAAACAGGAGATTAACTTTGTTTGGACCAAGCCCAGAAGACAGAGAACCAATGAAAGGATTTCCACAGGTTGGATATCTGAAAAACTTTATTACAAAAGAAAATATAATCATTGGTGACTATACTTACTATGATGATCCAGAAGGTGTGGAGCGATTTGAAGATAATGTACTTTATCATTTTCCATTTATTGGAGATAAACTCATAATTGGAAAATTTTGTGCCGTAGCAAAAGATGTAAAATTTATAATGAATGGAGCAAATCATAAAACTTCAGGATTTTCAACATACCCATTTTATATATTTGGAAATGGTTGGGAAAAAGTTATACCAAAAGATGGAGAACTTCCATTTAAAGGAGATACTGAAATTGGAAATGATGTTTGGATAGGTTATGAGGCAACAATTATGCCTGGTATAAAAATTGGAAATGGGGCAATCATCGCAAGTAAATCTGTAGTAACAATAGATATTCCAGACTACTGTATAGCAGGTGGAAACCCTGCTAAAATAATA
>JAUXGC010000118.1 GCA_030622375.1 Sulfurovum sp. | reverse complement strand
TACTGAATCGTGTACTGGATATGCCCTTAGGACTCTATAAAAATGGGGAGTATCTTAAATATGGAGATTTTGGAAACCATGCGGGGTATCTTTCTTTGGAACAGTACAGTCTCTCTACACAAGGTGCCGTAGCATTTTTCCTCACATCAAAATCTAAAAACTATCAGGCATTGTATCAAAAAGCTGGGATCATAGGACATCGACTTTATATTGCTTCTCTCTATCTTGGTATAGGGTGCTCTGGTATCGGTGCGTATTATGATGATGAGGTCAATGCATTTGTGGAAAATGATGAGATGGTACTGTATGCTTTGGCGATAGGCAAATAGATAGTAATGGGTAGATTAGTTTTTAAATCTATACCCTAACGCTTCTAAATGTTTACGTAACAATTCAGGTATATCTCCTTGGAACTCCAAACTGTCTTCTTTGACCGTGCCACCCGTCCCTAACTTCTTCTTGAGTGTTTTGAGTAAAGTCTGTAGGGCTGTTTTGTCTAACTGGAAAGGTTTCACTATGGTGACAACCTTGCCTCTACGTTTCTCTTTAGCAAAGTGAAGTTGATGTTTTTCTGGTGTTTTAACCTCAGTAGAAACTTTTTTACTAGGTTTGTCCTTATTGTCAGATGACCAGTTGTCCCCAAAGTCTGCACCCATTTCAAATAGATTTTCTTTCATCTTATACTCCTGGAGCCTTCCACATACTTTGGGTAAGCCCTCTATCTACGAGTGTTAACTGGTTCTCATAGAGTTCCTGCCACTGCTCTTTTATGGCAGAGTATGTGTTGAAATTCTCACTGTTTGGAATATGCTCTCTGTCCCAAACCACTAAACTCTCTGCTGCTTGAGCGAGGTTGTCATATATATTTGCCCCTACACCTGCTGCCATGGCAGCACCAAGAGCAGAGGCTTCTGTGACTTTTGGAATTTTTATCTTGCACCCAGTCACATCTGCTAATATTTGGCACCATAATGTTCCCTTACTTGCCCCTCCGGCAAAGACAATTTCATCAATTTCCAAATTGGAAAATTGTTTTATTTTTTCTAAATTAATGGCAGAGACGATACATGCATTCTCTTGCAGGCTTCTGAACATAGATGCCTTATTGCATAGTTTAGGGTCAATGGAGAGATTGAGAAATGCAGGTGCGGCATGATACCACTTGCTGTACTTCATGCTGTCTGAAAATATGGGAATAATGCCATGAGAACCTACAGGTACTTCTTTTGCTTTGTTTTCTAGAAGCGTATAGGTATCTATACCCAATTTTTTGGCTTCTTGTTTTTCAAGGTCACAAAAAGCATCTCTAAACCAACGCATGATCAGCCCAGAGAAAAAAGTTATTCCTTCTGCTTGAGAAAGTCCATCAATAACATGAGGATTGACACGGATACTCATATCTTTTGGTGGTAGAGTATCACTTTTTATATTGACTACCTGTTGCCAAAAAGAACCACCAAGTATAGCCACTTGTCCCTCTTTGACAACACCTAGGCCTGCTGCTCCCAACTGTACATCACCACCACCCATGACAACTCTTGTAGAAGTTGACAAACCTGTTAACTCGGAAGCATTGACAGTAACATTGCCTATTACTGTTCCTGGCTCTAAACAAGGTGGAAAAATATCAGCTTTTATGCCTACTTTTTCTGCCATGCCAGCATCCCAGCCTCTATTTGCAAGAGAAAATATACCTGTGGTTCCTGCATTGCTTGGGTCTGTGGCTATGATACCACTTAGTTTGGCAAGTATCCAGTCGCCTATCATGGAAACTGAGGCTACTTGTTCATAGAGTTCTGGCCGGTTATTTTTAAGCCACATAATTCTTGGTAGTGCTCCCAAAGCAAATGTCTGCCCAGAGGTTTTGTAAAACGCTTCTTCTATGCTTTTGTATTGCTCTTTTAAAAAGTGTACTTCTTTGTCTGCTCTAGCATCCACATTTGCAACACCCCAGAGGGCTTCTCCATTTTTGTCATAAAGGATGATGCCTTCACGCATACTTGTAGCACTCACCCCAACGATGTCATCGCCTTGTAAGTTCGCGTTTTTTAGTGATTCTTGTATGCACCAGAGTGTTAAGTCCCAATTGGTTTTAGTATCAAAAGTCATACTATTTGGTACGCCTTCTACTTCTAAATGCATCCACTCTTTCTGAGCTACAGAGACTTGATTGCCAAGTGTGTCAAAAATGACTGCTCTTACAGATCCAGTGCCGGCATCTATTGCCATTAAGTATTTCATTTTATTTGCCTTTATAATCTTGGGGTCAGACGATTCATGATTCATTGTGTTGTAACAAATCACACATTATCAGACCCCTATAGCTATTTTTTTAGTTTGGCTTGCTCCAGTTCCCAATATTCCATATCAAAACTATCTGATATGCAAATACTCTTATAGCCTCCAAGTTGGTCTGCCCTAAGCACTGCCATCATGGTATGTTCTATTATGTCATTCATCACACTCACTTCTTTTTCATTTTTACCAAACAAAATTACACCATAATTTTTTATGACTGCATAATTGGGTGCAGGGTTAAGCATTATCTCATCGTTAGCGAATTGTTCAAAATATGCTTTATACTCTTGTATATATTTTTCTAAATGCTCTTCTATATTGTCATCTTCCAGTACCAAAGGAATACGCTTTGTGCGTATTATATGTTCGGGAGTAAGCACTCCCTGAGTTGCAAACTCAGCTAAATTTTTCATGGAAGCATATTTTATAGCCAATGGAGTTTGATTGATTTTTATACAAAGATCATAGCCTTTTTCTTTTTTAACTAAAGCTTTTAACTTTTGAATATCCAGTTCAGCATCAGACTCTCTTGGAGGTAAATCTATGTTTGCATGATCACTTAGAAAATCTTCTGCCAAACTCACAGCTTCTATCATCTTGTCATATGATCTTTTAGCATCATCATCAAAAGTAAAAATACCATGGTTGTGCAAAATAATTCCCTCACAGGTATTCCAATCAAAATCATCCCGTGTCATCTCATAAATCTTCTGTGCCAAAATAAACCCTGGCATCACATAAGGAATAATGAGAAAATTTGGAAATAGTTTATCTATAAGCTCTAAACCATTTTTAGAATTAGAGATAGTTACGATAGCATCCGCATGGGTATGGTCAACGACTTTAAAAGGAATTATAGCATGCAAGATAGCCTCAACAGAAGGATTTGGTGCATCTTTGTCTATCATTGCGGCTTTTTGCTGTGTTACCATCCCACTGTCAGAGAGACTCTCTAGTGTTGCCATCTCTAAAAGTGTTTTCATCTTTACAGGAGAAAAGCCCTCTGCCCTGATGGAAGCCAAGTCCCAACCACTCCCCTTGACATACAAAATCTCTTCGCCATCAACCATACTCTTCACGGAAGTATTACCTCCACCATGAAGCACTAACTCATCGTTACGACCAAGTAAATTTGAAGTGTAAACCCTTAGATCCAGATTACTTGCATATCTACTTGCTTTTATGTCATCCCATAAATTTTTCAAACTCTATCCTAATACTTCTAGTTCATCAGAATATTTATCATTACAGTATGGCTCATAACTTGATTTATAGACTGCATAGTGTGTAGAAGCTTTATGCCCGTCAAGTGCTGCTTCATTTTCCCAAGTCTCTATAGCCATGAACTTTCTTCTATTGTTTTCATATTGAAATATTTCATAAAACATACATCCTTCTTCAGCTTTGCTAGGCACTACCATAGCACTCAAAAGCTCTTTCATCTTTGCTTCACTACCCTCTTTTGCTATGAATGTCACTCGTTTTGTAATGGTCATTATTCTCTCCAGTTATAAATTAATAATGCAGAATAACGAAAAGTTGTTTAAAATTGGAATGATTAAAGGGATTTAAGAATAGTCAGTATCAAAAAGTATGCCAAAAACTACCATAAGTGATAGAAGAAATATCATGATCTTGTAGAGTGTCTCTTCGCTTGGGAGTTTCATGAGTATCCTTTTAATTATCTAATAGTGTAGATGATCTCAGTCTTGTTTTTCTTTGTTTGTATCTCATGGATACTCAACCCCTCTATCGGAAGTTTCATGAATTCTTCTAAAGAGCTCACACCTGCTTTGGCTATCTCCCTTAGAACGATACCTCTATACGCCTTAGCCCAATGACTCACCACTTTCCCCTCTTTGATGAACTTGAGTGTAGTGTAAGGCAGGGCAGGCTTATAGTATTTGTCGTAGAATCCTGCCCTGATGTCTAAAATGTCTTCTCCTTTAAGGTATGAATCTAAGCGTTCCTGTAGTAAAGGTTTGTAAAGCTGTTCAGGTTTTATGTTGCCTATGGGTTTGCCTTGTTGAAGTCGGTATTCTGGTATGAGGTTATCGGCATTCAGTACGCCAAATAAGTTTGAGAAAATGAGTAGATTTTCATCTATGTATGTTTTTGCATCATTGTCAAGGTCACTATAGTTTAAATAATCAAAGGCAACACCCGTATAGCGTTCTATGGCTTTCATGGTGAGTTCATGGATGATATCTTTTTTATG
>JAUXGC010000048.1 GCA_030622375.1 Sulfurovum sp. | reverse complement strand
TTGATTTCATCTGGGTCCCAAAATATTTTAGCTTTATTATTGGTATAGTTTATGCTTGCTTCTATTACCCCTTCTGTTCTATGCAGTACTTTTTCATTTAGCCAGACACAGGCAGAACAGTGGATGCCTTCTATGATAAGATTTATTTCATAAAGTCCATCGTCGTGGATAGTGATGTATTTGTTTCTAAAGCCTTCTAAGTCAAACTTCTCTAAATCATCACTCTTTTGGGAAGCAGGTTGAAGTTGGGTGTCACCTAACTTGTCATAAAAAGTACCTAGTCCTTCAGAATTAAGAAGGTGATAAACTCCTTGACACCCTTTGCAACAGAAAAATAGCTCTTTGTTTTCATCTTTTTCTATAATCATTACTGACTTATCAAACTCAAGGTTACAGTGGGTACATGCGATGTTTGCCAACGAAAATTCCTTTCTTGCTCTTGGAAGTGGAGACTTTAGTCCCACCTACACTTTGCAATTTAACTTTATGTGGGACTAAAGTCTCCACTTCCTAGGGTTTTATTTCGTGTATTTATAAATTTGTATGGATTTTATCCAAATAAGGGTAAAATCCCCTTATGGAAAAAGTTATTTTATTTACAGCTACTTTGATACTTCTAGAACTTTTTGAAGTCTATATGCAATATGCAAGTACGCTATATGGAGTTATGGAAAAACTTTATAAATGGTACTCAAAGAGTATTTTTCTCTTTTTTTTAATACATCCTGCTTTTTATTTTACTCTTTTTGTTGTAATTTTAACAGGTCGTTTAAATATTTATATAATTATTCTTTTGGTATTTAAAGTTTTTGACCTTTTTTATAAATTAGAACTCATTAAAAAGATATTTATACAAGAAGATATCCCTCAATCCTTGAGAGATATGTTGGGATGGAAAATACCATCATGGTTTTTTCTTATGGGCGCTGGACTCTATCCACCTTTGTTATTTTATGCATTGATTTAAACAGAGCCTTGATCTATCATAGAGTCTGCTACCTTTTTAAATCCAGCTATATTAGCACCCGATATAAGGTCGCCTTCACAGCCAAACTCTTTTGAAGTTTCATAAGCTGTTTCAAAAATATTACGCATAATTTGGCGTAGTTTGATGTCGACTTCTTCAAAACTCCATCTTGACATACTTGCATTTTGGCTCATCTCTAGTTGAGAGGTAGCAACTCCTCCAGCATTTGCTGCTTTTCCTGGACCAAAAAGTACATTGTGCTCCACCAAATACTCTATCGCTTCAGGAGTGCTTGGCATATTGGCTCCCTCATTAACTAACATACAGCCATTTGCAACCAGTAGCTTGGCATCTTCAAGGTTGAGCTCATTTTGAGTAGCACTTGGAAATGCAATATCGCAAGGAGTGCTCCAAACTTGATGGCACCCCTCTGGATAGTGACTAAGAGGTATATATTGACAATCATTATGCACTTGTGCATAGACTTCAAGTGATTGATGGTTTATCTCTTTAATGGTTTTGAGCGTGCTAATATCAATCCCTTTTTTATGATAGATAGTTCCTTGACTGTCAGAACACGTAACAGGTATAGCTCCAAACTCATAAAGTTTCTCTATGGTGTATATGGCAACATTTCCTGCACCAGAAACGGCGCATATTTTACCTTGTAAATCCTTGTTATACTTGTTTAGTATAAAGTCAGCAAAATATACAGAGCCATACCCTGTAGCCTCTTTTCGAGTATTGGAACCACCCCAGTTGATAGCTTTTCCTGTCAGTACCCCTTCAAATTTACCTGTAAGTTTCTTGTACTGTCCAAAAAGGTAACCTATCTCTCTGGCTCCCACACCAATATCTCCAGCAGGTACATCTTTGGTTTCGCCAATATGTTTATAGAGTTCACTCATAAGTGCTTGACAAAAACGCATAATTTCATTGTCGCTTTTGCCTTTTGGGTCAAAGTTGCTGCCACCTTTGGCACCTCCTATCTGTAAACCTGTAAGGGAGTTTTTAAAAATTTGTTCAAACCCTAAAAACTTGATAATCCCTAAGTTGACAGATGGGTGAAACCGCAAGCCTCCCTTATATGGTCCAATAGCTGAGTTAAATTGTACTCTATACCCTAGATTTGTTTGAATTTGCCCTTTGTCATCTGTCCAATTGACACGAAAAATAATGGTACGTTCTGGTACGGTAATTCGTTCTAAAATATTTTGTATTTTGTATTTTGTATCTTCTTCTAAAAGAGGAATCAGAGAGTATAGCACTTCATGTACTGCTTGATAAAATTCAGTTTGTCCTGGACTGGATTTTTTAATATTGCGTAAAACTTTTTTTATATCTGTTTCGACTGACATTGATAATTCCTTGAGATGTATTTTGTTAAATTATATTCTTTAATCTATATATTTTTACCACAAACAAGTGGTAAGTTTGACATTTTATCTAAAAAGGATTATAATGATGCCACTACTCGGTGAGCACATCTTTGTAAAAAGGTGATTATCGTATATCTCCATTTTATAAATTCATACTTTAAAAAAACAAGAGGAACTATGAGCGATACTAATACTAAAAAATCTAATGGCAATCACAATGCCAATAGAAAAAACAGAACACATGTGCCAGTAAATGGTTACAAAATTGAAAATCTTCAAAAACTTCCACTTACGGAACTGGTGACTATTGCCAAAGAAGTAAAAGTTGAAAATCCAAATGAGTTTCATCGTAAAGACCTTATTTTTGAAATCTTGAAAGCACAAGTAACTCAGGGTGGGTTTATTCTCTATACTGGTATTTTGGAAGTTATGAATGATGGATATGGCTTTTTACGCTCTATAGATGGAAACTTTGCAAACTCTGGCAATGATACATATGTAAGTGGTACACAAGTAAAACGATTTGCTCTTAGAAATGGTGATATTGTAACAGGACAAGTACGTCCACCCAAAGATCAGGAGAAGTATTATGCACTTCTTAAAATAGAAGCTATTAACTATCTAGCACCAGAAAAATCCAAACAAAGACCACTTTTTGCGAATCTTACGCCACTATATGCAAGTGAGCAACTAAAGCTTGAGTATAACCCTATGAAGATGACAGGTCGCGTGCTTGACCTTTTTACTCCCATAGGTAAAGGACAGAGAGCATTGATAGTTGCACCACCAAGAACAGGTAAAACAGAACTTTTAAAAGAGCTTGCTCATGGCATCACTCACAATAATCCAGATGCTTCACTTATGGTACTTCTTGTAGATGAGAGACCAGAAGAGGTAACAGATATGCAACGCTCTGTAAAAGGTGAAGTTTATGCTTCTACATTTGATTTGCCTGCTCAAAATCATGTAAGAACAGCTGAAATGGTTATAGAAAAAGCAAAAAGACGTGTAGAGATGGGTAGAGATGTTATCATCTTGCTCGACTCCATTACAAGACTTGCTCGTGCATATAACACTGTAACGCCAAGCTCAGGTAAAGTACTCTCCGGTGGCGTAGATGCCAATGCACTCCATAAGCCAAAAAGATTTTTTGGAGCGGCTAGAAATATAGAAGAGGGTGGCTCTTTAACCATCATTGCAACAGCACTTATAGAGACTGGGTCTCGTATGGATGAAGTGATTTTTGAAGAGTTTAAGGGTACAGGTAACTCAGAAGTTATCCTTAGCCGTCATGTCTCTGAAAGACGTGTATACCCTGCGATAGATGTTACCAAATCTGGTACAAGAAAAGAGGAGCTTATGGTAAGTCCTGAAAAACTTCAGAAAGTATGGGCTCTTAGAAATGCAATGCAAAATATGGAAGAGGTAGAGGGGCTTAAATTCCTTTTCTCTAAAATGATGAAAACAAAAACCAATGAAGAATTCCTCTCTATTATGAATGAAGGTGCATAAACTCCGTTATGAAGATAGGCGTTTTTGATTCTGGCTTGGGTGGATTAACTGTAGTTAAGGCTATGATGAAATCCATAAGAGGTGCAGAGATTTTTTATATCGCAGATACTAAAAATGCACCTTATGGTGAAAAAACTCCACAACAAATTTTACAATACTCCCTTGATATTGCTCGCTATTTTATAGACATGCATCATATAGACGCACTTGTGCTTGCTTGCAATACTGCAACATCTGTATCTATCAAAACTCTTAGAGAGAAATATCCACAACTTATTATTGTAGGAACAGAACCAGCCATAAAACCTGCTATCAACAAAACACTTACAGGAGTGGTTGGAGTTCTTGCTACGCCTGCCACGCTTAGAGGAGATAAGTATCAACACCTTGTTGATGTCTTAAAAAATGGAAAAGATGTAACTCTTTTTGAGCAAGATTGCCCTGGTTTAGTGGAGCAGATTGAAAAAGGTGAGATAGATAGCTTAAAGACAAAAGAGATGTTGGAAGTATGGTTGCGTCCTATGAGGGAGAATAGTGTAGATACTATTGTCTTGGGATGTACGCACTATCCTTTAGTGGACAAGACTATAGAAGAGGTAATGCAAAGAGAAGTCACTCTTATCCATACCGGTGATGCTATCGCAAAACATTTGCTGGCATTAGGAGAAGAGAAAGGACACTGTAATAATGGTGAGTTAAAAATTACCCTTTATCGTACAGCTGATATAAATGAAAAAATTGTCTCTTCTATCATAGATAATACGGAAGATTTTAAATTGATAGATATAAAATCTTAAAGCCCTATTGCAATTCTTACTTTTTCCATCTTTTTATTTGCAATGATTTTAGTTTTTTTTGCCCCCATAGCTAAAATATCATTGACTTCATCTATATGATTCAGATAATACTCTCTTCTCTCTCTAGCTTCACTCAACTCTTCCCATATTAGCTCTTTTAAATACTTTTTAAAGTGTCCATACCCCTCTTTGCCACTATAGTATCGAGCTTGTAGTTCTAGAGTCTCTCTTTTGTCTAAAAAGAGTGATGATAGTGCAAAGATTGTGTCACCTTCATGATCTAATGGTTCGCCAAATGGGGTAGAAGAAGAGATAATTTTATTACATCTTTTCTGTAAGGCTTTCTCGTCCATAAATAAATCTATAGCATTGCCGTAACTTTTGCTCATTTTTTGACCATCTATGCCAGGGATAGTTGCTACATCTTCCTGTACTTTGTGTTCAGGCAGTACAAAAATATCTCCATATTCATTGTTAAATTTTATGGCTATATCTCTTGTCATTTCAACATGTTGGATTTGGTCTTTTCCTACAGGCACTATTTGGGCGTCTGGCATCAGTATATCTGCCGCCATGAGTACTGGATAGCTAAAAAGTGCATGGTTTGCTGAAATGCCTTTGGCTACTTTGTCTTTGTAGCTATGAGCACGCTCTAGCAATCCCATAGAGGTAAACTTAGATAGTATCCAGTAGAGTTCAAGTACTTGTGGTACATCACTTTGCACCCAAAATGTTGTTTTTTCTGGGTCAAGCCCAAGAGATAAATAGTCTATAGCAGCATCAATGGTGTTTTGTTTTAAGGTAGAAGCATCTGTAGAAGTTGTAAGTGAGTGATAGTTAGCTATAAATGTAAAAAGTTCATTCTCTTTTTGAAGTTCTATCATAGGCTTCATTGCCCCAAAATAGTTTCCTATGTGAAGTTTTCCTGAAGCTTGAATTCCTGTAAGTACACGCATTATTTAGTTCCTAAAATATTTTTTATAAGATTATATCAAAGTGTTAGTAAAGTATTGTAGTCGTAGGCTATGCAACGCTACTCCTCTTCCTCTACTCTTTGACCACGTTTGCGAACAACAATATCTAGCGGCACGCCCTCAAAATCAAATTTACTTCTAAAAAAGTTTGACAAGTAGCGTTTATATGAGAAGTGAATAAACTCTGGACGATTACTTATGAGAGCAATTTTTGGTGGTTTTGTTTCGTATTGTGTGGCAAATTTTATGTTGACAACAGCACCGTTGTGTGATGGCACATGGTGCCTTCTTATGGCTTCTCGTAAGGCATCGTTGAGCTTGGAAGTAGATATACGCTGTTTGTAACGCCCGTAAATAGATGTGATTTGATCCAATATTTTATTGACACGCATTCCTGTTTTTGCAGAGATAGTTATGAGTGGTGCGTAGTGGAGGAATTTAAGTTCATCACGAATATCATTTACCATATCTTCATAAGTTTTATCATCGCGAATATCCCATTTATTTATAACAATAAGACAAGCGAGTCTATGTTTTTCTATGAGCCCTGCGACACGCTCATCAAGTTCCGTGACGCCTACTGTGGCATCTATCATCAAGAGAACTAGATTTGCTTGTTCAAGCATTTGGGTTGTGCGTGTAAGAGCATATTTCTCTATGCCCAATATTTTACTTCTTCTGCGTATTCCTGCTGTATCTATAAAGGTGATTTTATGCTCATCATGCTCTATAGTCTCATCTATGGGGTCTATAGTTGTTCCTGCAACATCAGATACTACAGAACGCTCTTCTCCTAAAAGTGAATTAAGAAGAGAGCTTTTACCTGTATTGACACGCCCTATAATGGCAACCCTAATCTGATTATTTACCTCTTCCTCTTTAACAGTGTTTATGTCACGGACTATTTCATCAAAAGAGCTATCATCATCTTCAGTAGGTTGCTTTTCGTTTGTAATAGGAATGAACTCTTCCAGCCATGCATAAAAATTGTTAAAATATCTGTTGTGACTTACCGACATAGGAAAGGTAGCCTCTGCCCCAAACTCTAAAAATTCCCAGTAACGCTCTTCCTCTTTGTCGTTATCTATCTTGTTGACTATAAGTGCAAGAGGTTTATTTTGTCTTTGAAGTTTATATAAGAGTTCTCTATCTTCTTCTGCTGGCAGTGTTTTACCATCAACCATATATAAAATAATATCTGCTTCTTGTGCTGCTCTGAGTGCAAAGTCGGCTACTTTGGAGAAGAGTTCAGAACCATAGTCTATCCCTCCTGTATCAAGTACTTCAAATTCACGATTTCCAGAAATGGTTACTATGCGCTTTTTTACATCTCTAGTTGTTCCAGAGACATCTGAAGTGATAGCATCTCTCTCTCTTGCTAAACGGTTAAAGAGTGAACTTTTCCCTACATTTGGTCGCCCTAATATGGCTACTTTTTTAAGTTTTTTTTCTTGCATATTGATTGTTTCTTTCTTGAGAATTACGCGTATTATAGCAGAAATAGAAATAACGTATGGTGTTGTCGGGGGACAACACCATACAGATACTTAATGTTTCTTTTCAGAAGGAAGAGATTCCACATAAATAGATTGCGAAGGAAATGCAAAAGAAGATTTATTATCTTCAACGATTTTCATAATCTTTAAATGTATATCTTCCCTAATATCCAGATAATTTGCCCAATTGGCTGTTTTTGTAAATGTATAGATAAAGATGTTTAAAGCACTATCTCCAAAAGATTCAAAATTAACCAAAAGAGTATCGTTTTGTGAAATGTCTTCATGAGCTTGAAGCATATCTTTAATCTCTTTGACTATGTTTTGCATCTGCTGACTATCTGTACTATATACAAGGCCTATGCGCATTTTAATCCGTCTAATACCTCTACGAGAAAAGTTTTCCAAAGGAGTGTTGGCAACTATATGATTTGGAACAGTAATGAGTGATTTTTGAAAAGAGCGTATTTTGGTAGTTCTCATGCCTATATCTTCTATAAGCCCTTCTGCTCCGCTAACTTTGATCCACTCTCCTATACGAATGGATTTATCGGCAAGTAGAGAAAAAGAGCCAAATAGATTTGCTACTGTATCTTTAGCAGCCAAGGCAAAAGCAAGACCACCGATGCCAAGTGAAGCGATGAGTGCTGTAACATTGATACCCCAAACTTGAAGTATGGCACCTAATCCTATGCCCATTATAAGTATTTTTAAAATGGCAAGCACAAAGTTTCCTATCTCTTTAGAGAGGTCTGCATTGAATCTTCCTGTTGTCTTATATATGAGCCCACGAAGTGCTTCAGTAGTATTGATGATAGCCCAAAAAATAGTATATATTATTAGAGTATTTAGAATATTTTTAATAAGCTCTGTATCTTTAAAAATAAGCACAAAGAAGAGATGAAGTGCCATGATGATAAACATAAATCGTATAGGCGACTTAAGGGCAGATATGATTTTGTCATCATAGTGAGTTGTAGTATATTTTGCAAGGTTTTGTAAAAATACAAGTACAATTTTTGTAAAAATTTTTCGTAAAAACAAAATAGCTAAAAAAACCAAAATAGCCAATATAAAGTTGGCAATAGGTATATCAAATATAGTTTGCTGAAAGAAAGAGCCATATTTTGAGCTATAAATAGGTGCAAGCCACCCTTGCATTATAGGAAAAAGCCCTATATCTAAGCTCTCTATAACGTTTAAAGCTTGTGTTGCATTATCTTCAACCTCTTGTACTGTTGGCATATTTTTTTATCCTTCACGTTTTATCCACAACATTATAGTAGAATTTGGTTCAAATTATATACCAATAGAAAGATAAGTATGAAAAAAAGTTTATATATTATTATTTTAATATGGATATCACAACTACAAGCAGAGGCAACACATGTAAATTATGATGCAATATTTGGAATATTTGGTAAAGTGGGTACCGTTCAAAATATACTTACAAAAAATGACAAAACATATCAAATAGATACAGTAGTCAAACTTGT
>JAUXGC010000177.1 GCA_030622375.1 Sulfurovum sp. | reverse complement strand
TGAAAACATTAAAGCAGAACAGAAAGAGTTAGTTAAAAAAGAACAATTACAGCGCATATTCGAGGTCAATATAGAATTTGTAGAGCTTGAGTTTAAAGGCATACGCATAGGAAGCAAGCGCATACCTATACCAAAAGAGCTGACAGAACTTGGTATGGATGATGAAGTAAAAGAGATCTTAACCAGTAGTGCCAAACTATTTACAAAAGAGCATGAATTTTCTAAAGAGTTAAAAAAACTAGAAGATAAACGTAATGAGATTAAAAATGATTTTCTCATCAATGTACCGCATTATGGAATGGTCATACATAAGCATATAAAAGAGCAGTTTAACAGAGCGTTGAATGATCTAAACAAAGAAGTTGAAAAGACCAAAGAGTCGATATACAATACACTACAAAAAGAGTTAGAAGAAACTAAAAAAGCACTGTTTGCGTATTATACTCCCATCATCAAAGAAACCCCTCCAAAGAGTCTACAAAAACGTTATAATCTATTTGATGATAATACCGTTAATTACTATCTTGAAGATCTATTTAGGTCAAAATTCCCACAAGTAGATAGGCTAGTAGATGAAATAGAACTTCTTTGCCGATATAAAGGTGTGACTATAGAGCTGATGAATGAAGAAAAATTTCTAAAAGCACTTGAAAGACAAGGGGTGGAATTGTAAACTTACTAACATTTAATTCATATATAATCCTAAAAAATATACAATAAAGCATAGATAATAGAAATAATTTCTATTTTAGCTACAAAAAGGATATATTTTGAATAAACTAATAGAAAAATCTTTACAGAAATATCCTCTTGTTGATTATGCTACTATTAAAAATTTACTTACCGAAAATGGCTACAAATACATTAATGACAAAATAAAGTACATGAAGCAACAAGGGCTTTTGACATCTCTGAAAAAAGGACTTTATGTATATAATTCCCCCTATGTCAAAACCCTCATCTCAAAAGAGATCATAGCCAACAATTTGTTGGGACCCTCGTACATCTCTTATGAGTATGCACTCAGTTACCATGGTCTTACACCAGAGAGAGTGGAGGCTGTCACTTCAGCGACAACCAAAAGAGCTAAAACCTTTTCTACTCCTCATGGCGTATTTAGCTATAGGCACATAGATAAAACACTTTATGCACTTGGAGTAGAAATCGTTTCATCCAAACAAGGTAACTTCATGATGGCATCAAAAGAAAAAGCATTGTGTGACAAAGTTTTTAGCACAAAAGGGATAAAAATAAGTTCCAAAAAAGTAATGCTTCTGTTTTTAGAAGAAGACTTGAGGGTTGATATGGATGAGTTGTTTGATATAGACTTGGAAATAGTGAAAAAATATGCTGAGATATCTAAGTCTAAGAGAGTAGAATTTTTACATAAAGTGCTAAAGGATATGACTATATGAACATTATAGAACAAATGCTTTCAAAGTATGAGATAGCGACTGAAGATGAATTGATAAATGCACTTAAAGAAGTCTATCAAGAAATAGCCCTTTTAGGTTTATACCGTGGTGGATTTTTTCAAAAAGCTGCTTTTTATGGAGGTACGGCACTGCGTATCATCCATGGGCTAGATAGATTTTCGGAAGATATGGACTTTTCGCTTTTAAGTAAAGACCCTACTTTTGATATAGAAACCTATTTCCCTTATGTCATAGATGAGTTTGAAGCACTTGGCATCAAGATGACACTTCGGAAAAAGACTAAGACACAAGAGAGTAATATAGAATCTGCCTTTTTAAAAAATGACACTTCAATACATACCTTAGATATAGAGATAGATGATCTTTCAAATATATTGGATGGTGTGCATAGTGGGAAAAAACTCAAAATAAAGTTTGAAGTTGATACCAACCCACCTTTAAAGTTTCAGACCACTTCACACACACTACTTTTGCCTACTACATTTAATATCACAGCAATGACACTACCAAACCTTTATGCAGGAAAACTACATGCAGTTCTATTTAGAAACTGGAAAACAAGAGTAAAAGGAAGGGATTGGTATGATTTTGAGTGGTATGTCAAGAGAGGCATAAAAGTAAACTTGGGACATCTTCAGGAAAGAATGGTTGAAAGTGGAAACTTTAATAGTAAAGATACACTTACGCAAGAGCAGTTAAAAGTGTTATTGAAAGAGAAAATAGATACTTTAGATATAGAAAAAGCCAAAGAAGATGTACAAGTATTTGTAAAAAACCAATCTGTATTGGACTTTTGGTCTAGGGATTATTTTAAACTTTTAACTGATAGGATGGCATTTTGATACCTTCAGTCCTTTCTTCACAACTCATACGAGGAACCAAAGACTTTTTAAGCATTTTGATAGTTACGAGGATGGAGTGCAGTTTATAGAATCATATATTTTGGATTTAAAGAAAGAAGATGAGGAGTACCGGATCTGCATCGTAGCCAGAACCCAAAGAATCATAGACGGATACAATATATATCTGACAAGCAAAATGTGCCAACCATTAAAATATCAAGAAATACCAAAGACAACATGTCTATAATACAGGAATCAGATTGGCTACCATGCACCGAGTCAAGGGGTTAGATTTTGACCATGTCATTATAGCCAGTATGAACAAGGGCACAATACCTTTAGAGATATCAGAAAAGTCCGATGAGCAACAAATAGAAAATGAAAGATTGTTGAAAGAGAAATCTTTGGTTTTTGTTGCTGCTACTCGGGCTAAGAAGTCTTTGCTGGTTAGTTGTTATGGGGAGAGGTCTACTTTTTTACCATAAGAAAAAATCACCAATATAAACTTACAAACGATAAACTAGTATTCTTTGATGAGAAATTACTCATCTAAATATACTTTCTAAAAATAGGGCAAGAAATATCATTCTAATGGGGAGAAACAGAAATGGATTATAAAAAGATTATTGAAGAGCACCAGGCTATTCAAGCATTAAATAGAGATATAAAGAGAGAGAAATCTCGAAAATTCT
>JAUXGC010000117.1 GCA_030622375.1 Sulfurovum sp. | reverse complement strand
GATGTCTTTAAAGATATAGATATAGAGAGTTTTGTTTTTGAAGATAAGAACTATCTGGCTTGTCTGATAGATGATTTTGAAATGTATGAGATGAAACAAGCCATTAAAAAGGCAAAAGTAGGGATGGAAAAAGGGGATTGTGAGAGAGGAGTAATGGAGCCCAAAAAAGCCACACTCTCATTTGAAGCCATTACTTTGGACAGTAAAGAAAAATTAAACACAATCATTGACAACATAGATAAAGATGCTATTGTGGCGTTTGATACAGAAACCACAGGCTTAGACACAAAAGTAGCTAAAATGGTAGGTTTTAGTTTTTGTTTGGCAGAAGATAAAGCCTATTATGTTCCCATGGGGCATAGTTATCTTGGAGTAGAAGAGCAAATAAGTCTAGAAGATGCACTTGAAGCACTTAAAAAACTACTCAAATATAATATCGTAGGACAAAACTTAAAATTTGACTTTTCTCTGCTCTATAATCAATACAATTTTGAAGAGATTAACCCTTATGCCGACACGATGATACTTGCATGGCTCTCTAATCCTGGCAGTAAAGTAGGGCTTGACGCTTTGGCAAAGAAGTTTTTTAAGTATGATATGAAACCTTTTAAAGAGATGGTAAAAAAAGGGGAAGACTTCTCATCTGTATCTATAGACGATGCCACTTTTTATGCGGCTGAAGATGCGTGGATGACCTATCTGCTTTATGGAGCTATTAAAAAGAAAATGGAACTGGGTTCTTTGTCTCATCTTTTAAAAGAGGCAAAAAATGTGGAGTACCCATTTATGGGCGTACTTATGCGTATGGAGCGACTAGGAATAAAAATAGCCCCTACCAAACTGGAAATACTGCAAAAAACATTAAGCGAAGATTTAGCCACACTTACCCAAGAGATATATACACTCAGTGACTCTGAATTTAACATAAGATCTACACAGCAGTTAGGAGTAGTTCTTTTTCAGCAACTAGGACTCAAAGGTGGCAAAAAAACAAAGACAGGTTACAGTACCAACGAGGCAGTGCTGCGCTCACTCAAAGGTGAACATCCAGTCATAGAGAAAATCCTTGAGTACCGTGAGTACCAAAAGATACTCTCTACTTATGTTGAGCCACTACTTAAGCTGGCAAGAGCAGATGAAAAAAGCCGTATTTACACCTCTTTTGTACAAACAGGTACAGCCACAGGGCGTTTAAGCTCTAAAGACCCAAACTTACAAAATATCCCTGTACGCTCAACTCTTGGACGCTCTGTAAGAGAAGCATTTGTAGCTAAAGAGGGTTACAAGTTGGTCAGTATCGACTACTCCCAAATAGAACTACGCTTGCTTGCACACTTCTCAAAAGACAGTGCTTTAATGGAAGCGTTTAGTGAAGGTGTAGATATTCACATGGCTACAGCCATTAAACTCTTCGGGGAAGAGGAAGCCAAAGAAAAACGAAGTTTTGCCAAGTCTGTAAACTTCGGACTACTCTACGGTATGGGACCTAAAAAACTCTCCGATGAACTAGGCATAAGCACAGGCGAAGCCAAAGATATCATAGTAAACTATTTTGCTTCATTTCCCACAGTAAAAAACTTTTTAGAAGGCATACAGGAGAGGGTAAAGATAGATGGATATGTAGAGACCATACTAAAAAGAAGACGACTATTTGACTATGAGAGTGCCAACGGTATGCAAAAAGCAGCTTTTATGCGTGAATCGGTCAATACCGTTTTTCAAGGCAGTGCAGCAGACCTCATAAAGCTCTCCATGAACCAGATAGACTCTATGATACAAGAAGAGAATTTAGATGCCTTTATGCTCCTTCAAATACACGATGAACTAATATTTGAAATCAAAGAAGAAAAAGTAGAAGAGATAAGCAGGCGATTTGTGCATACGATGGAAAATATCTTAGAGCTTGAAGTACCTTTAGTATGTTCGGTTAGTGTGGGCGATAGCTGGGGTGAGTTGAAGTAAAATATGACAATTTGTCATATTTTTGAGTTAAGTTTCTTGTTCAGACTATAATACATCTACATTATCTAGGAGTATGTTATGGATGAGTTGGTAGTTCAGGGTGAAATAAATTCTAAGATTTTGACATTGCGTGGCAAACAAGTGATGTTAGATAGAGATTTGGCAGAGCTTTATCAGGTAGAGACAAAAGTATTAAATCAAGCAGTAAAAAGAAATATTAAAAGATTTCCAAATGATTTTATGTTTCAAATATCTGAAATAGAATTTGAAAACTTGAGGTCACAAATTGTGACCTCAAGTTTAAAACATGGCGGAAGACGGTATATGCCGTTTGTTTTTACTGAACAAGGCATCTATATGCTAGCTACAGTTCTCAAAAGTGATGTTGCTATAGATGTAAACATAGCCATTATGCGAACTTTTATAAAACTCCGAGAGTTTTCTAAACACTATAATGCCTTGGCTAAACAACTTATAGAGATAGACAGAAAGCATGAGAAGCAATACAAGGAACTCAAAAAAGCACTTGATGAGCTTATAGCCTCTTCGGAAGTGGTAGATGTAAAGGTGATGGGGTTTTTGAAATGACAGCACTGAGAGACTTACATAAAAACGACAAACCCAGAGAAAAGCTCGTAGCCAAAGGTGTGCAAGCACTTAAAAACGATGAACTCTTAGCCGTACTCCTTGGCTCTGGTGTGCAGGGTAAAGATGTGCGTAAGTTGGCTAAAGAGATAGTGGTTATGATGGATGATGATTTTGAAAATTTGTCACTAAACAAGCTCTGTGAGGTACATGGTTTAGGGTTAGCAAAAGCCTCACAAATACTCGCTTCCCTAGAGCTAAGCAAACGCTACCTTATAAAAAGTAACAAACGCATAACATCTGCACAAGATGTATATGATGAACTCAAATCTTTCAGCACCAAACACCAAGAATATTTCCTCACCATTACCCTAGATGGAGCATCGCACATTATCAATATCCGTACTGTATTTATAGGTACATTAAACCAAAGTCTTGTCCACCCTAGAGAAGTTTTTGCAGACGCCATTGCCGACAGAGCAGCAGGTATCATCATAGCTCATAATCATCCATCTGGTACGCTAGAAGCCAGCAGAGCAGATATACAAATAACACAGAGGCTCAAAGAAGTGTCAAAGCTTGTGGGTATTGAGTTGCTTGATCATGTGATACTCTCAAAACATGGGTTTTATAGTTTTTCGGATGAGGGGCTGTTGTGATGGTAAATACATATAAATACAATCGTCGTTCATTGCGTTTGAAACATTATGATTATTCCAAAGCAGGATATTATTTTATTACCATTTGTACACAAGATAGGTTGCATCTCTTTGGGGAGATTTTGAATGGTGAGATGGTTTTGGGTGAGGCGGGGGAGATAGTCAATAAATGGTATATGAAATTGGAAGAAAAATTTCCAAATATTACAAATCATGAAATGGTTATTATGCCAAATCACATGCATTTTATTATGGAAATCGTTGATACCGTAGGGGCGGACCTGTGTGTCCGCCCAAATGTGAATACGGAAATGTTGGATACGCAATTGAAAATTGAAAATATTCAATCCAAAAGGATTGGTACGCAATCTCAAAGGGCGGACACGCGGGTCCGCCCCTACGTTGGTGATGTTGTGCAATGGTTTAAAACAATGACGACAAATGCGTATATAAAAATGGTAAAAAACGGTACATTGCCACCCTTTAACAAACGGATATGGCAACGCAATTATCATGAACATATCATACGAAATGATGTAGATTATTTGTGTGTGGCAGAATACACATTAAATAATCCATTGACATGGGAGGATGATGTGTTGTCAAAATCATATAATAATTCGTAGGGGTATCCCCTTGTGGGTGCCATTTTACCAACCCATCACTCCGAACAGAAAGAAAAACATATTAGCAACTGGGTAAAAAATGGTTTGCTTTTTCTCGGTTTGATGTGGAGGTTTTGGGGATGTTGGGGATGTTGAGATAGTAGCTCGACGGGCTACTATCTCGACGGGCGATACTCATAGGTTTATTTAGCTAAAATAGCTACTACTGTAACTGAAGTGGGATGGAAATTATATGTTAAAACTAGAAGTTAAAAAACTAAGAAAATTTATTAGTCCTTTGCTCTCTAAGAAAAGTATCACATCTGAAGAACTTACTTATTTTACCAACGCTACTAACACCTACCTTGAAGAACTTGAAAAGCAACGTATTGCTGATCAAAATGAAGATACTATTGTCTCAAGTGCACTCAAGCCCTACCTGACAAAACTTTTTTATGTAGCACAACCTTATGACCAAGTAGGAAATAGTGGTATAGATTTGGCTTTGATGCTTGAACATAGACCTGTAGTTATTATAGAAGCTAAAAAAGTAGGTTCACCTGAGATGGTGACCAAAGGTGATATAAATAAAAAAGCCCTACATGAAGCGATACTGTACTTTATGAGAGAACGAGATGATAAAAATGATAAAATCTATCATATAATCATTACAGATTTTTATAATTGGTTTATATTTGATGCTAAAGATTTTGAGAAATTGTTTT
>JAUXGC010000113.1 GCA_030622375.1 Sulfurovum sp. | reverse complement strand
TTTTTCTATAGCACTCCTACTTATACTCTTTTTTAAATTGCCTTTTCATGCAAGAATGATAAATACGGGAAGTGTCATAGCACTCTCATTGGGTGCAACTTTTACAGTATGGGGCATCTTGTTTGGCTTGAATCAAATAGGTTCAAATGGTGTTTTAGCCCCAGAACTTACAGCTATTTTACCCATAGCTCTTTTATTGATGTATGCTGTTTATGTATACATTACAGATGAAAAATCTAAAGTATAAAATTTTATAGAGCACCTTTTAATTAATCTTTAGATAAAATTACTATAAAATGAAAACAATTTTAGACATATAAATATATTAAGTAGGATAGTAATATGAATATTGATTATAAAGCATTGGCAGACAAATATGGTACACCATTGTATATTTATGATTTTGATTATATTGAAAATAGATACACTACGCTCAAAGATGCTTTTACAGGAAAAAAATCTCTTATAAGCTATGCAGTAAAAGCAAACTCAAACCTCTCTGTTATAGCACATCTTGCCACTCTTGGTGCAGGAGCTGATTGTGTGAGCATAGGCGAAGTAAAAAGAGCTTTGAGTGCGGGCGTAGATAAGTATAAGATTATCTTTTCTGGTGTAGGTAAGCGTGATGATGAGATACGTGCTGCATTGAAGTATGATATTTTATTGCTTAATTTAGAGAGTGAAGCAGAGATGAAACGTGTAGAGATGATAGCCAAAGAGTTGGGCAAAGAGGCACGTATTTCTGTTCGTGTCAATCCAAATATCGATCCACAAACGCACCCTTACATTTCAACTGGATTGCATGAGAGTAAATTTGGTGTTGAAATAGATATGGCTAAACGTATGTATATTTATGCAAATAAATCAGATTATCTTAACCCTGTAGGAGTTCATTTTCATATTGGTTCACAGCTAATAAAACTCGAACCCATAAAAGAGGCATGTGTTATTGTTGCAGACTTAGTACGTTCACTCAAGGCCATTAAAATAGATATTAAATTTTTTGATGTGGGTGGTGGTATAGGTGTGGTATACAATGATGAAATAACCATCTCACCTAAAGACTATACGCAAGCTATCTTTGAAGCAACCAAAGGACTAGATGTTACGCTGTTATGCGAACCAGGGCGTTATATGGTGGCTAACGGGGGTGCGTTTTTTACGAAAGTGTTGTATGAAAAAGTCAATGATGGTAAACGTTTTGTTATTGTCGATGGTGCTATGAATGACCTTCTAAGACCAAGCTTATACAATGCTTATCATGAGATAGAAGCAGTAGGCATAGAGGGAGAAAAAAGCATTGCAGATGTGGTTGGACCAGTCTGTGAGAGTGGTGATTTTTTTGGCAAAAATGTACTATTGCCACCATTAAAGCATAATGACCTTATAGTTATACACACAGCAGGGGCTTACGGGTTTACTATGGCAAGTAACTATAATACGCGGGCAAAAAGTGCAGAAGTTGCACTGCAAAATGGTAAAGATAGACTTATTCGTAAACGTGAAACTTATGAAGACCAAGTACGTTTAGAGCTTGAGTATTTGGAAAAGTAAAGCTTCAAATTTCAAAGAAAGGAGACGGCATGGCGTTAAATAATTTGAGAGATAAAATAGATAATATTGACGATACACTTTTAAGGCTCTTTAATGAGCGTATGGAGTTGGTGCATCAAGTAGGTGAGGTTAAAAATAGTACAGGTGCACCTATCTATCGTCCAGAGCGAGAACAGTCAATTCTTAATCGTCTTAAGACTCAAAATAGCGGTAAATTAACAGATGCTGCCATAGATGCACTTTTTTTGGAAATGTTTGCGGTTGCTAGAAATCTTGAACTCCCAGAAGCTGTGGCGTATCTTGGACCAGAAGCCAGCTTTACACACCAAGCAGCGGAGAGTAAGTTTGGTGCCTTGAGTGAATATTTGCCCATCAGTTCCATTCCTGGTATTTTTAGAGAGGTTGCAAAAGGAACTGCAAAGTTTGGCGTTATTCCTATAGAGAATAGTTCAAATGGTATTGTGACAGATACTATTAACTGCCTCGATGAGTATGACCTTGCAATCATCGCTGAAGTGGTTGTAGATGTACATCTATCTTTTGCAACAATTAGTGAAGATATTAAAACGCTGAAGAGGATTTACTCTAAAGATATTGCTTTTGGGCAGTGTAGAAAATTTTTACAAGATTTAGGATTAGATGAGATAGAGCATATTCCTGTTGAATCTACAGCTAAAGCGGCAAAGTTGGCACAAGTAGATATGGATGCGGCAGCACTGTGTACCTCTGTAGCGGCAAAGATAAATAATCTTCCAATTCGATTTGAAAATATTGAAGATGATACTAATAATAAAACACGATTTTTCATCATATCAGATTTTGAGAACCAACCTTCAGGTGCAGATAAAACATCAATACTTGCAAGGCTCCCAAATAAGCCAGGTTCTTTGGTAGATTTTCTAAATGATTTTGAAAAAGCAAATGTTAACTTAACTAAAATTAAATCACATATAGTAGAGGGTCAATCTATCTTCTTTTTGGAGTTTAATGGACACAGAAGTGATGAAAAAATCAAATTTATTTTAGAAAAATATAAAGAGAGTATAAAAGTGTTGGGTTCTTATGTGAAAGAGACTGATGATATTTAAGATACACTTTACTTCTTTTAAAAGAGAGAGAAATGATACGATTTAATAAAACATTACAAAACATAAAAACTTATGAAGCAGGGAAGCCTATAGAACTTGTGGTACGTGAGTTTGGCATTGCTCCTGAAAATGTAGTGAAGCTTGCTTCAAATGAAAATCCTATAGGCACAAGTCCTGCTGTAGTCAAGGTCATTAAGGCTAATGCAATAAAAGCACATTTGTACCCTGATGATAGTATGTTTGAACTCAAAGAGGCATTAAGCACTAAGTTTGATGTAGAAGATAACAATATTATTATTGGTGCAGGAAGCGACCAAGTGCTGGAGTTTATTGCTAGGGCAGTGCTAGATGAAAAGAGTTCAGTGCTTATGTCTGCGGTGACATTTGCCATGTATGAGATTTATGCAAAACAGATGGGCGCCAAAGTTATCCATACGGCAAGTTTCCAGCATAAATATGATGAGTTTATGGAAGCGTACCATATGCACAAACCAAAGATTATTTATATCTGTACACCAAACAATCCTACTGGGGACGCAACAAGCAAAGAAGAGGTATTGAAGATTATCAATGCGGTAAGCAGTAAAACACTTGTAGTAGTAGATGGTGCTTATATGGAGTATGCAGCAGCTAAAGATGCAGAGTATGCCATTGAGCCAAATGATTTACTAAAATATGAAAATGTTATATATTTGGGTACATTTTCCAAAGCATATGGTTTAGGCGGTATGCGTGTTGGATATGGTATCGCTCAGGCAGGATTGATAAAAGAACTTTCTAAAATGCGACCTCCATTTAACATCTCTACGCTCTCATTGGCAGCAGCGATAGCAGCATCTAAAGAAGTGGGTTTTGTAGAAGAGTCCATCATTCTTCATGAAGAGCAGATTAAGCGCTATGAAGCATTCGCGGATGAGAATGGCTTAGCGTATATTGAAAGTTATACAAATTTTATTACTTATCTCTTTGATGAGAAACTAGATGCAACAGAGGTTTCAAATGTACTGCTCCAAAGAGGCGTAATTATCCGTAATTTGACCTCTTACGGAATGAATGCAGTGCGTATAACCATTGGTACGAAAAAGCAAAATGATACCTTTTTTAAACATTTTAAAGAGGTTATTTATTGAAAAAAGTAGAAGTGCTAAAAGCAACTAAAGTAGAAGTAAAACCTTTTATTTTAGAAGACTTTATTGACTATAAAGAACAAGCAGTTTATATAAAAAAAATAGAAAAAAGCAATATAAAGACATTGGCAAAAGCATTAAATCTTGAGTATGATAATGATAAGATCGTTTTTGCCCAAAAGCTTATAAATGCTTATATTGATGAAATACACATAAAGAGATAAGATGAATATAGAAGCATACTCCATAGAGGAGTTAAACAGTTTAGCAAAAGACATTAGGCAAAAGATATTAGATACAGTTAGTCAAAATGGTGGGCACTTAAGCTCAACTATGGGAGCGACAGATCTCATAGTGGCGATGCATAAAGTTTTTGATGTTTCTAAAGACCCCTTTATCTTTGATGTAAGTCATCAGGCGTATGCCCATAAGCTTCTTACAGATAGGTGGGATAGCTTTGATACCCTGCGTCAGTTTGGTGGAACCTCTGGCTACACTAAACCTAGTGAATCCAAATATGATTACTATGTAGCTGGACATAGCTCCACTTCTATCTCTCTAGCGGTTGGTGCGGCTAAAGCTATTATGCTCAAAGGTGAAAATAGAGTTCCTGTTGCATTTATAGGTGATGGAAGCATGAGTGCAGGAATGGTATATGAAGCACTCAATGAGTTGGGTGACAAAAAATACCATGTAGTGATTATTTTAAATGATAATGAGATGAGTATCGCCGCACCTATAGGGGCTATTAGCAAACTGCTTTCGCAAACAATGGCAGGTTCGTTTTATCAGAAGTTTAAAGGTAGGGTAGAAAAAATATTGGATCATTTTCCCGAAAGTGCAAGTTATATGGCAAAAAGATTTGAGGAGTCTTTAAAGCTAATTACACCGGGGATATTGTTTGAAGAGATGGGTATTGAGTATATTGGTC
>JAUXGC010000168.1 GCA_030622375.1 Sulfurovum sp. | reverse complement strand
GTTCCACCTTTTACAACTGTAAAACCTAATGCCGTTTGTATCACTTCAAAATCATCTATTTCAAAAGTTCCACTTCCTGCTTGAATTTTATGTAGAATATTAGTTAATGTTGCTATATTAATTATTTCACTAATATCTATGTCTACTTCTTTTTGAGTTTTTCTATCTACTGATTTAATTGTAAATTCGTTAAGAGGAATAAAGTCTAATTCTAAATTCTCTGTCGTTATTTTATTTATTTTGAAATAATCTCCTGTTGGATTTAAATCTTTATCAGATAATAATAACTTTTGTTCTAATAATATTTTCATAAAAGCATATAGTTCAGTCCATTCGCCTTTGTTGTTAGTTTTTTTCATTATTTTACCTTTTTTATCAAGATTTTTCATATACTCAACTAAATTACTACCTACTGCTTTAACAGCATCAATAGCTACACTATTACCTAATTGTTTCATTGCCTGAGTAGCACATACAGGAAAATGATAGTCATCTGGAAATCCTTGTATTTTTTGAGCTTCTTTAAAAGACAATCTTCTTACCTCTCCATTTACTAAATATGAATCCCAGTTTCTTCTGTCGCTAATTTTTGAACCTCTACCACCAACACGAACAGTAAAACCTATCTCTCTGCTACATTTTCCACCCCAAACGTCACTCATATTGAATTTTAAAGGTGTTTTAGGAGGAAAATTAAAGCCTTTAAAAAATTCTTCGTCTCTAAAACCTATCATAAAAGTTCTAGGTCTTAATTGTGGTAAACCATAATCAGAAGCCTTTACTATTTGATAATAAAAAGAATAACCTAATTCCTCTGTTAATATATACTGAATAGTTTTAAATGTATCTCCGTTGTCATGACTAACTAAACCACGAACATTCTCTAGAAAAAATGCTTTTGGTCTTTTAACTTTTATAATCTCTGCTATATCAAAAAATAAATTTCCTCTTTCAGATTTGTGATTATCGTCAAAACCATATTTTTTACCTGCCTGACTAAATGGCTGACAAGGAAAACCAGCACATAATAAATCAAAATCTGGAATTTCTTCAGGCATAATAGTTTTTATATCTTGATTGAATAAGCCATTTTCAAATAAATTTGGTGAATACTTACTAAAGTTATATTCATATGTTTTTCTAGCATTTAAGTCAATTTCAGAAGCAAATACGCATTCTCCACCTAAGTCATGCATTGATTGGTGAAAACCACCAATACCAGCAAATAAATCTATAAATTTAAATTCTTTATTACTCAAAACGGCAACAATCCAAACTTCTTCACAAACTCTTCATCTATATCTATGAGTCCTTTTTTTTGAAGCATATCCAATACCTCTTTTGTACAAAATGTATCTCCAGGCCATTCTCTTGTGAATCCATCTACTTCACCTTTGTTCGTAGCATCAACTGCTATAAAAGGTTTTAAAACAACATCTCTACTTACATCTATATTATTGACAACACGCCAAATAAGCATATATACATCATTAATATCATTATTCTCTTTGTCCACTATAATAAGAACTTTAATATGCTCTTTTAAGACTTTTAGTTTTTTGATTAGTTTGAGTTGAGACTTCTTTTTGTTAACGGTAATCACACAAACAGGGTTTTTTGTCTCGGTAAAGTACTGCTTCAACTCCACTATATTGCTGTTGATTTTCTGCATCTTTTCAAGCAGTTCAGGGTCACCAAGCAATGCCTTCACGCCCTTCTCTACTTCATCACCTGTAGCATCTACACCAAGCTTCCCGCCAACAAACTGTTCAGAAGAAGAGTGGTCTAAATGGTCTACTATACCTTTAGTGATGAAAACTCTTTCTGGACTTAGGCGGTTAAGTACATGCTCAGTCAATGCTTCAGCATCTTCAAGTTCTGGTGCATCTTCACCCACAAAAAGTGCGTGTTTTACAAAACTCATCTGTCCTACGCCCCAAAATGCATGCATGAACTGCATCGCATGCCCTTTATAAAGTGTTTTCATCTTTGCCATAATGAGATTATGAAATACACCATTTTCGGGCATGTTGTAGTCTATGAGGTCAGGTGCCATAGGTTTTAACATAGGGAGGAAGATACGCTCTGTAGCCCAGCCCATATATTTGTCTTCTAATGGTGGTTTCCCAACTACAGTGGCTTGAAATACTGGGTTCTTTTTCATCGTAATCGTCTCAACATCCATGACAGGGAAAGGCTCTTTGAGTGTATAGTAACCCGTATGGTCACCAAAAGGTCCTTCTATCTCTGTAAGTGTCGGGTCTACAAAACCCTCTATGACGATGTCTACATCTCTAGGAATATAAATGTTGTTGGTGATAGATTTTACTAACTGAGCATTCTTATTGCGTACAAACCCATAGAGTAGCATTTCAAACATACCATGAGGCATCGGTGCCTGACCGCACCAAATATACAGAGGGTCTCCGCCGATGGCTACAGTGATAGGCATTTTTTTGCCTGCTCTTTGGTACTGGTCAAAAAAGTGTGAAGCATCTTTATGTATTTGCCAGTGCATACCCAGTCTATTTTTATCATATTGTTGAAGTCGGTACATTCCAAGGTTTTGCATCTCTCCATCTAAACTTTGGGTATAAACTTGTCCCATTGTAATGAAAGCTCCACCATCTTCTTCCCAAGTTTTGAGTATAGGCAATTTATCTAAATCTACCTCTTCTTTAGGGATGATAACTTCTTGACACTCCCCTTTAAAGTTAAGGCGTTTTGGAAAAACATTTTTAAGAGAGAAAAGTTTAGGAATCATCGCAAGTTTTGCTTTAAGCCCTTTGGGTGGCTTGAGTTTAAGCAGTGCATCTATGCCCTGAGCCAACTCATCTGGATGTTTTCCAAATATCTTTTGTGTAAGGGGTTTGTTTGCAAAGATATTCATAAGTACAGGCATATCGTACTCTATGCCTTTGGCTTTGTTAATAGGTTTGGTAAAAAGTATAGGACGAGAGTTGTCAGTTTTTACCTCTACATACGCAACATGAGGTATTTCAAGTTCCACATCTAGTGGTTCATCAATTATCTTTAAATTGCCATTATCTTTAAGCCACTGTACTACATCTTGCATTGCTAAACCTTTGCATTTTTATTGCAAAGATTATAGCAAAAAGGGGCTGTTTTATTACACTAACCACCCTGCTCTTGTTCATCTAAGCCACTAC
>JAUXGC010000009.1 GCA_030622375.1 Sulfurovum sp. | reverse complement strand
TATAGTTGAGCCTCAAAATAAACTTTTAGCTTGTGGTGATGTAGGCTCTGGTGCTTTAGCCAAACCTACTGAAATATTTTTTGAAGTAGCAAGAACTCTCTTGAAAGAGGATTTTTGGGAAGATAGGCGCGTTGTCGTTACAGGTGGAGGAACAAGAGAGAAGATAGATGAAGTACGCTATCTCTCAAACTTCTCTTCTGGCAAAATGGCAAAATCACTCTGCTTATCTCTCTATCTTAAAGGTGCCGATGTCTGCTATATTACCACCATGGGAAATGAGGGTTTGTCAGATAGTATTTACACTATAGATGTGGAAGATGCGCAAGAGCTTTTAGACTACACGCAAGATGCCATACGTGTATCTAAAAAAGGGAAAATGAGCAAAGCCTCTATGAACAGTAGTGATGCTCCACATTTGATACAAAAAGAGCCTTATCTCTTTATGGTAGCGGCCGTTTCCGACTTTGTGCCCAAGTATCCACAGTCTGGAAAATTGAAAAAAACAGACATTGGAGAGAGTTGGAATTTAGAGCTTACACAGACTCCAGATATTTTAACTTCTCTGAATAAAGATGGTATAAAGACTGTTGCTTTTAAAGCCGAAATGGACAGACAAAAAGGTTTAAATAGCGCCATTTCTCTTCTTGATAAAAAAGAAGTAGATGCAGTTTGCTACAATTTACTACAAGATAGCAGTAGCTTTGGAACATCTGATAACGAGATAACTTTTATCACAAAAGAGGGTCAAACTCCGCTAGGCAAAACAGACAAGCTCACACTATCAGACAAAATACTTGCACAAGCAGAAAAACTTACTGATGAGCAATAATACTCTTCAACATTTAGCCATTATCATGGATGGTAATGGAAGGTGGGCAAACAAACGTAGTCTTAATCGTACTAAAGGACACGAAAAAGGTGCAGAGACTATTCGTGAAATCACAACTTACTGTGCAGAACATACAAGTATAGAGACTGCAACTTTTTATACTTTTAGCACAGAAAATTGGACACCCCCCAAAGTAGAAGTGGAGTTTCTTATGCGTCTGCTTGACAGATATCTTAAAAATGAACTTACTACTTACCAAAAGCATGGTATTTGTTTTAAAGCCATTGGTAATATAAATGCATTTTCCAAATCTCTGCAAAAACGCATTAAAGAAACTGAACTCCTTACAAAAAACAATACAAACCTTACACAAATTCTTGCACTTAACTATAGTGGTCGTTCAGAGATAACAACTGCCGTAAACAAACTTATTTCCAAAGGTAAAAAAAGTATTACAGAGGAGGAGATTTCTGCTTCATTGCAAACTCCTTATACCGACATAGACCTGCTTATTCGTACCAGTGGGGAAGAACGCATATCTAACTTTCTGCTATGGCAACTCAGCTACTCTGAGTTTTATTTCAGCCCTACACTTTGGCCTGACTTCACAGCTAAAGAGTTAGATAATATTATAAAAGATTTTGAACAACGCACTAGACGATTTGGAGATGCTTAATGATAACAACACTCATATTTATATTTGGAGTTATGATAGGCTCTTTTTTAAATGTAGTAATTTATCGTATTCCAAAAGGAGAAAGTATTGTTATGCCTGCATCCAAATGTCAAAGCTGTCAAGCACCTCTTAAATGGTGGCATAATATTCCAATCTTCTCTTGGTTGTTTTTGGGTGGTAAATGTTATTTTTGTAAAGAGAAGATATCGGCACAATACCCAATTATTGAACTGCTTTCAGGGCTTATTTTTGTAATCATTTACTTTAAGCTAGGGCTAGTGTGGCATTTGCCATTTGTTGCAGCATCTTTTTTAGCACTACTTGCTTTAGTTATGATAGATTTCAAATATATGGCTGTACCAGATAGTATCAACTTCGCTGCACTGATTTTTGCACTTATTCAACCAGAATTTTTAAATGCGATACTCTACAGCATTATTGCGGCAGGGGGTCTTTATCTTATAGGTCTACTATCCTCTTTTATAGCAAGAAGACAGGCTATGGGTGGAGCAGATGTCATTGTGGCAGGAACTATGGGTGCTCTACTTGGTTTCCCAAACTTTTTTTCTGCCATTTTTATTTCAGCTATTTTGGCAATAATCCCTGCTCTTTTTAACCGTAAAACTGGTGTACCTTTTGTGCCATTTTTGGCTTTAGCAACATTCATCGTCTATGTCTACGATATCCAAACAATACAACTTTTGGAGAGTATAATTTATGGTTAATGTAAGAGGGTATATAGCATCAAATTTTAGCAAAGCATTCTTTACTATATTTTTACCTTTTTTTCTTATTATCTCCCTTGTATACCTTGTTAAAATCTCTTCACTCACTGCTCAAATACAAATTAGTTTTGGGGAGCTTCTCTCACTTTATGCCTACTCTGTTCCAGATATTGTTTTTTATACTTTACCCCTCTCATTTATTACAGCTTTGGCCAATGTACTTATGAAGCTTTCTCAAGACAATGAACTAATTGCACTCTATTCACTAGGACTTAAAGCCAATAAAGCACTTAGGAGTCTACTTCTTCTTAGCATACTTTTTTCACTACTATTAGCTTCTATCTCTTTTGTGGCAATGCCTATGAGCAAGCAGCTCTATAAATCATTTAAAGAGACTAAGAAATCTGAAGCCAAATTAAATATTGTGGCTGGAAAACTGGGGCAAAAATTTGGAGAGTACTACATTTATGTAAAAGATAAAGAGAATGATATTTTTAATAATCTGGTTATATATAATCGTACTAATGCAAATGAAGAACAGTTCTTCTCTTCTAAAAAAGGGAGATTAAATAAAATAGATGGAACTACTTCTCTTTTGCTTCAGGATGGATATGGCTATACTTATCTAGATACAAAGTTACAACAAGCCAAATACGAAACTCTTGAAGTCCATGATGCCAACAGAAAAAAAGATTTCTATTTTGAAGATATCATTACATACTGGAGCAAAGCAGGAACAAATCCCAAAAGAATGTCTAGGGTTCTATTTTTTATTTTTGTAAGTCTTATACCTTTATTGTCTGTCTATCTTGTAGCATCTTTTACAATGATTAATCCACGCTACCAAACAAATTATTCATTTATTGTTATATTTTTTGTAACACTTTTGCTTTATGGTCTAGCGTCCTCTTTAGAGAAGTGGGGGGACACCTCTATTTTAATTTTTCTTATTATTACTATTTTTCTGTTAGGTAGATGGCTCTTTGCAAAACGAGTAGAAAAATATTTTTAATGGATATATCTTTATGCGTGTAAAAGCAGTCATCGCCTACGACGGCAGTGCTTATAGAGGTTTCCAAAAACAGACTGCTACAGAAAAAACAATAACAAGCAGTATAGAAAAAGCTTTGTTCTCTCTACAGATAGGGTCATCTATCGTAGGTAGTGGACGGACAGATGCAAAAGTACATGCCACTGGGCAAGTAATACATTTTGATTTACCTGAGTTTTGGTCTGATCTTGAAAAACTAAAACTAAATCTGAATAGAAAATTAACAGATATACAGTTTAAACATATCAGTAGAGTCTCTCATGATTTTCATGCACGTTTCTCAGCAAAAAAAAGAATTTATAGATATATATTTAAAACACAAAAGCCTTCTATTTTTGAACAAAAATATATCTCTTACTATCCAAAGTTTAATATATCTCTACTCACGCAAGCTCTATCACTGCTTGTAGGAGAACATGACTTTAACTATTTTCAAAAAACAGGTACCGCTACCCATACAACTGTAAGAGAGATATACCAAAGTAGTTACATGCAGCGAAAAAACTACCACTATATATATTTTCAAGCCAATGGATTTTTAAGAGCACAAGTCAGAATGATGATAGAAGCAGCAATGCAGTGTGCCAGAGAAGAGATGACCTTAAAACAACTTTCCGAACAGATAAATTGTCAAAAAAAACATACCACAAAACTAGCTTCTCCAAGTGGGCTGTATCTAGCAAAAATTTTATATTAAATGTGGGGAGTAAAGGACTATATAAAGACTACAGCACAACTACACAAAGTAGAGTCATGCTTAATATTAATCTATTTAGTGTGTAGCAATCTGTGGTTTTTCTTCTTGGGGCACCACTTCTGATTTTACCTCTTTAACCACTTCTTCTACTTCTGTCACTATCTCTTTAGTTCTCTCTTCTACTGTCTTAATGCTCTCAACCACAGGAGCAATAGGAGCAACAGTCGTTACTGCAGTATCGACCTCTTTCTCTTTAGGTTCTGCAGGTTGATTTTCCTCTTCTATCTCTTCAAGTTCCTCTTTGAGATCAAAAAGTTCATCGTCAAGTTCTTGCACTTTTTGGACATTAACACCATACTCATAAACAAGCTCTCCACCCTCGTGACCCTGATTTAATATGCCCGCTGTAAATAAGATAAGTACCAATATATAAAGTGCTTTCATCAATCCTCTGCTAAGCATTGCGGAGAGCATTTTAAATGCCAATACCACTACAGAAGCAAACATAAGATATGTCCCTAAAAGCTTATGCTCTTTGAGTTCTCCTTGTGCAGCTTCATTAAGCAGAGGCCAAGCCTCTTTTCCATCTACACTTCCTGTAAGATATGCTGCCACTGCTGCTATTACAGTTAAAATAAGTAAAAAGAATGAAACTACTCCAATAGCTCTCTTTTTTGTAAATAGGTTTATAATTTCCAAAAGCAACACAATAACTGGCAATGCAATTATAAAATGGTCTACAGGTGGATGCATCAATACTGGTATATCAAACGGGAGGTCAATTTGAGGTAATTTAATAGCTGGTAATTCCATATTTTATTCCTTAATAATGTTTTTAATATTTTAGCAATTATAACACAAAATTATTTAGTTCTATATATTTTTTATTTAAAATGGTTTAATTACAACCATAATTACAATAGCTATCATAAGAAGTGTTGGAACTTCATTGTAAAACCTAAACTGTTTACCACTTCTGTAATATGGGTCTGTGATGAGTCTTTTTCGGATTACATTAAGTGAAAAACTATATGCAGTTAAAAACAGTAAAAAGAGTATCTTAGCATGCATCCACCATCCACTCTGAAAAATACCAGGATTGAGATAAAGCATAACAACACCAGAGACAATACTAGCCCACATTGCAGGCAAACCTATATAAGCATAGAGTTTATACTCTTGAATCTCTACTACTTCTCCAAATGCTCTGTTGTCTGCATGTTCTCTATGGTAGATAAAAAGTCTAGGCAAATAAAACAGCACTGCCATCCAACTAGTAAAACTCATCACGTGAAACGCCAATATCCAACTATAATATGCCATCTATTTCTCCAAAATATTAAAATCTTTTTTACTATAAACCACTAACTGCAATTTCTTATAATATCCAAGATGAGCATAGTCTATCTTTAGTTTAGAGCCATTGGTTGGTGTATCTTTCTTATTTTTAAAATGGATGGGGAAATCATTGCCCTCTACTATAAATTTTTTATCTCTATATACTCCTATCACATTATGCATTACTTCATTTTGTTTTAGATTATCTTCTCTTAACTCTCTGTTTGATATATAATAAGAGTTCAAGTTTACTTTCTCTTTCTCTTTAGTTTTAATAATATTTGTTATCTCTTTGAGTCCATTATAGGTTGTAATATTTTGCACCAAAAAGTCATACTTTTGTCCCTCTTTTAAACCTTTCGCACAACCATACAGATAGATGCCTCTACCACTAGGACTCTGTTTTATAATAGCATGACTTCCACGTTTTAGTACAACCACGGCACCATCTACTTCTATAACATTTTTCAACATCTCTACTGTATAAAGATATTCAATATTTTTATTCAATATTATATTGTCTGCCATTATATATTCTTGAGCTACATATGGCTTGGTATCAAAAAAAGCATAAAGAGGTAGGTGGTCTGAGTACCCTTTTGCCATATGTTTACCGTTTTTATATCTCCAACTATTGATATAGCCTTTTTTCGTAAAAAGATATGACTTTTTAAAAACTTTAAAAGAGTCATTGACATAATCTATACCATAACCATCAAACATATTAGAGGGGAGTAAAATATGATCCAATGTACTCTTGTTTCCATAGAATTTATGACTCCAACGATACTTAAAAGGTAGCTCCTGCCATGTGTTATAGTGTATACCTTTAATGGCATTTAACATTTGATACTCTTTTAGAAGTTGCTTATCCATAGTAGTTTGCAATATATCTGTAATGCCCGTCACTCCATTGGTATCATTAAGTCTTTCCGCAAGTGTCAAATGTGAATTATAATTACTGTTTAAATCGCCTAAAATAATATACTCTCTATTTAATGGCAAAGAGTGTACTCTCTTCTGGAGGGTCTTTGCATACTTAACCCGTTTACTCTCTACCCCTTTTCTACTTTTAGACTTCCAATGATTAACAAAAAGCGTTAAAGAGTTCCCCTCTATTGCTACTTCAACTTCTAAAATATTACGAACCAAAGGCGAATAACTCACCTGCAACTCTTTTTGATTGATTATAGGAAACCTTGAAAGGAGTGCTACTTGGATAGGGGCACCTTTCTTGTGAGTAACTGCACCATACCGATACTCGCAACCTACTCGCTTTAAACGCCTTTTTAATGCGTCAAAAATAGTACTGTTCTCTATCTCTTGAAGAGCAAGTATATCTGCATCCAAATCACAAATTACTTCTGCTGTATGATTAAGCTTTATGTTCATCATTCTTTTATTCCAGTTGTGTTTGGCTGGGACATATTCTTTATATTCTGTACCTTGGAAGGAAGCATCAAAAAGATTTTCTACATTATAAGTAGCCACTTTAAATGGTTTTGAAAAAAGACATAAGGGAAGTAAAAAAAGTAAAAAATATTTCAATATATTATCCTGAGGTTTTAACGCTATTATAACAAAGCTAAGAGCGATATACTATTTCTACACAAAATTTTAGATATAATTATCTATACAAATACATAATAAAGGATATAAAAATGGCTGGATTAATAGATATGCTCATAAATAACCCTACAATTGTAAAAAATATTGCAAAGCAAGCAGGTATCGATATAGGGGATGCAGGCTCCATCATAGGCAAATTAGCACCTATTTTAATGGGTTCCGCAAAAGAAAATCTCCAAAGCGACAGAGATTCTGGTGGACTTTTAGACCAAATAAAAGACTCTCAATTCTCAGAAATGTTTGATAAACCAGAAGAGACTATGAAGAGAGATGACCTTGCAACTATAGGTAATGATATTCTTGGACAACTAACTGGTTCAAAAGAGAACTCTAGAGAAGTGGCGAAACATGTAGGGCAAGAAACTGGAATAAGTACTGACCTTATTAAAAGTATTCTTCCTATGCTCGCTCCTCTAATCATAGGGGCATTAACCAAAAAAGCTGCACCAAGCATCAATGAGTATCAAGAGAAGCCTCAAGCACAATCTGCTGGTGGACTAGAGAGTATTTTAACTAGTATGCTAGATAAAGATAAGGATGGCTCGATGATGGATGACATTATGGGGATGGCAATGAAGAATATTTTCAAAACATAATAACACTATTTTAAAAGAGAAGGTACGTGCCCTTCTCTTTGATTAACATACTATCTGAACATTTTTCCTAACATATCCATAGCACCACTTGCACCACCTACTTGCGTCAACATATCTTCTACTATAGAGTTTTCACCAGATGTAGCCTGATCTACTACTTGAGGAAGAGCATCTGCCAATGCACCTGCTGCACTCTCTTTGCTTAACCCTAATTGTGAAGCAAATTCAGCTATTTTATCTGAACCCAACAAATCTGTAATTTGCTCCATAGAGATAGCTGAATTCTCACCAGACCCTAACCAAGAACCTACAATCTCACCTAAACCATTTTGAGAGAGTCCACTTACAAGAGAAGCAAGGTCAAGACCACCTTCACTGTTTCCAAGCAATCCGCCTAACGCACTGGCAATGTCACCCACGTCCAAACCTGTTGTTGCACTGTCACTATTATTTTGAATGAGCGAGCTACCCACTTTAAGTAAATCCATTAAATCCATATTATATTCCTTTATGTTGATATAAAATATTATAGCAAAAAAGATTTATGGAAGTTTAATGGACTTTTCTGTAAGTATTATGCTTTTACTCTCTATCAACTCTGTCAATGTACGCTTAAAGTTTTTTTTACTCATACCAAAAACTTTTTTTATCTCATCTGCATCACTCTTATATGTAAATAGTAACTCTCCACTATCTGCCTCTGTAAGTAGTTGGGTAATGGAATTTTTGGCTTCATCTACCTTTGCTTTAATTCCTATGGGTTGCAGTGACAAATCAAGTTTAAAATCTTTTCTTACGGACTTTATATAAGTTTTTTTTCTATCGCCTATTTTAATGTTTTCAAAAATTTCATTATTAAAAAGCATACCTTCATACTGGTTATCTGCTACCACTTTGTATCCAAGAGGTGTTTTAGCAAGAACTATCACATCCAATTCTTTGTTTTGATGTAAACCTTTCATATCACGGTTAAAGTATTTACCTATCTTCTGTGTAGCAAACAAGCGTCCTATCTGCTCATCAAAACAGACACGCAAAAGATACTTCTTCCCGATAGTAAAATGCTCTTTTTGTTGAGATAGAGGAACAAAAAGGTCTTTAGGCAATCCCCAATTTACAAAAGCTCCATAAGATTTATAATCCACCACTGTAAAGTATCCATACTCCCCTAATTTTGCGTAAGGCATTTTAGTTGTGGCTACGGGTCTATCTTCTGAATCTGTATAAACAAATACATCCAAGAGTGACCCCATTGGCATCTCATCTTCCATTATATAGATGTTAGGCAAAAGCACTTCATTAAAATCCCCAGCCGTGAGGTAATACCCAAAGTCTGTATCTCGTTCTACTTTTAAAGTATTAATTTCACCGATACTAATCTTTTTATTGAGAATTTTTTCATTATTTTTTTTTTCTGGCATTTGTTATTCCGTTTTTAGTATGATGTATTGTATCTAAATTAACTCTTTTTATGTGAAAGCTATCAATAATTTACTTTAAACTCTGAAGTAAACACATACTTCTCTTTTGCTTGTAATTTGATAGTAAACTCACGAACAAAAGCATTTTTCTTTTTAACTGAACAGTTATCTTTACAACTTGTCTTTACCGTAATTTTTTCTCCATAAACAGGTATATTCTCTTCTATTTTAAGTTCTACTGCCTCTTTGCCTTGATTTCGTATAGTATAAGTAGTCTCTACATTTCTATGGTGCTTATTTGCAATATATTTACTAACAGTTTTTTCACCTACCACATCAAAAAGTTTACCTATAGTTAGTTTTACTGTTTCGTCCTCTGGTATATTATGTACTCTTTGCTCACCTATAAAGTGAGTATCGCCTTTGCTGTCTTTTCGATACATTCTTACTATTCCCGTTGGCAAAGCAATTCCCATATTGTTCTCTTTACTATTTTGAAACTCTATTATGTTTGAAAATATAAGTTTCATTTCTCCATAATTTTCAAAACGGCTATTGATAGATTTACCATAATGTTTATATTTTATCTTCTCTTTTTTAGTAAACACTATCTGTTTGGTTTGCTTATTTGCAATACTCTCCTTAAAAGGAATTGTATAGAGATGATAACCAGAAAAAGACTCTTCTTTTACTGCTTCCATCAATAACATATCTGAAGATTGAGATTTGTAAACTCTTCTGTTCCTAATAACTTCTCTTGCTCTGTTTACATCTCCAGCTAAACATGAAATTTGAGCATTATTATAGGCTACTCCAGAATTGTTAGTTACAGTAATCCAACCATTAAGGTCTAAAGTATCTTTTGATAGATTTAATACATAATCACTCTTCCATGAAATACCGGTTGTTAAGTACTTTAAGTCAATCTCCAATTTGCCGCCAGCTTCAGTTTCAACATTCCAAATAAGACTTGGTTTTGTTATCATGCTTGCAGGCACCTGCTTGAATACTACTTGTGTTTGAGAGTTTAGAGTATATATTTTACCACTCTTAGAGTTTTGAACCATCACATGTGGAGAGACAGAGAGCAATACTCCTTTAGAAAATACTTTTTTACCCTCCTCCTCATAAGTAAAGTACTCTATTTCTTTGTTTACACTATTGTTCAGCATCGACTGCAAAGAGATAAGATTATATACATAATTTTGTGAAAAAAGATTGGTCTTTACGCCAGTAAATGTAGGCACAACACTCTGGGTAATCACTAATTTTGGTACACCCTCATAAACTAATTTTTGTTTGCCCTCTTCTACCTCAACAGTTCTCTTATCATTCACAAAAGAGAGGTTACTGTTATATATAGTTATCTTTAAGTCAGAACCTGTATTGGGCACTATTGTATTTGAGAGAGCCATAGTTGAAAAAACCAAAATAGCCATTACTAGTTTATGCATATCTTTATCCTAAAATTTATTTAATATCTTTTAAATGTTTTGCAAACTTTTTAGGTGGAATGAACCCTGTCAAACTTTTCTCTGGCATATACTTGTTATCTTTACCAAAAAAGATAATGTTTGGTGTACCAAAAAGTTCAAACTCTTTAAGTAGTGCTTTATCTTCATCGCTATTGGCTGTAAGGTCTATTTTGATAAATGTAAATCTTTTTAACTGCTTTTGAACTCTAGCATCAGGAAAAGTAATCACTTCAAGCTCTGTACAGGCGGTACACGAATCTTTTCCAAAATCAACAACTACTGGTTTATCTGAGGCTTCTACCTCTTTCATCAGGCGCTCTACTGAATACCCTAGATGAGAGTTTTGATCTACCTCAACAATGGTAACGCCTTTACCCCCAGCAGTAAATTTTGCAAATGGATGCAACATTGAAGTAGCCCCACTCATTGCACCTACAAAAAGAGAAGCTCCATAAAGCATAAAAATCACAGCTAACAGTTTTACTAGCTTCATCATTCCTTGACTCTCAGAACTACTGTCAAACACACCCATATAAAGTGCAGACCCTATAAAGAGTAATGCCCATAAGATAAGGGTTAAACTGTCAGGCAATATGCGCGCAAGCATAAAGACTGCAAGCCCAAGCATCATCACGCCAAATACTTGTGAAACACGCATCATCCAGCCACCAGGTTTAGGCATAAACTTACCTGCTCCTATACCTACTAACAGCAGTGGAACACCCATTCCCATACTCATTACAAAAAGGGCTACTCCACCAAGCAGGGCATCTCCAGTATGAGAGATAAACAGTACTGCTCCGCCTAAAGGTGGAGCAACACAAGGTCCTACGATGAGTGCTGAGAGAAAACCCATGATAGCAGTTCCGAGTATGCCTTTGCTCTGTGCATTGTCACTGGTTTTAGAAATTTTTGACTGCCAAGAAGAGGGAAGACCTATCTCGTAATATCCAAAAAGTGAAAATGCAAGAGCCACAAACATTGCAGCAAAAACAGTAAGTACCCAAGGGTTCTGCATGGCTGCTTGTATATCTGCTCCTAGCAATCCCGCCACTACACCCACTACCGTATAGGTCAATGCCATAGCCACTACATAAACTAAGGAGGTAAAAAAAGCTTTTACCATACTTGGTTTTTCATTGCCAGCTTGAGAAACAATGATAGAGGAGAGTATAGGAACCATAGGGAAAACACAAGGGGTCAGTGCCAATAAAAGTCCAAATATAAAGAAAAGAAAAATAATAAAAAGTGCACTTTCACTACCAAGAACATCTGCTATTTTAGCAGTATTCCCTTCATTTGCAAGTGAAGATATTTTATCAAATACTCCTGCATCTGCCCCTTTAAAAGTAAAAGTTTTTACAATAGGCTGATAACAAATACCATTATCCGAACACCCTTCAAACCAGATAGATAGAGTATAGTCACCTTTAACTTCAGACTCTATCATGCTTAGAGGGATAAAGACACTCACCTCTTTTTCATAAACCTTATCTCCATCAAAATCATGAGATTGTGGTTTTGTTACATTAAGAGGGATTGTTTTTGGCTTTGTAATCTCATACTTTAACGAGTCTTCATAGACATGAATAGAGTCTGCAATAGTTAATTTTGTCTCTATCGCGTCACCTTTTTTAACAGCAGTTACTTGGAATGCTTCATCTGGCGATAAAAATTTCTGTTTTTTTAACGCACTCCCAAAATCTGCAAACAGAAATGTACTTAAAAATAGACTTGCTAAAAGTAACATTTTAAAATTATTTCTCATTTTATCTCTTCTTTGTCTAAAATTTTATACAATTATATTATGATGTATGTGCATAAGACGTGTAGCATACGCATATATATATCAAAACTATAACGCATTATAGTCAACTAAATATTAACCCAAAATAGAAAAAAAGAATAAATAGCATGACTGAAAGGAATTTAAACTTGCAAAATCATCTTAAAAATGAACATTCACCTTATCTACAACAACATGCTGACAATCCTGTCAACTGGTACCCTTGGGGTAAAAAAGCTTTTCAAAAAGCTAAAAAAGAACATAAACCCATATTTCTCTCTATTGGATATAGCTCTTGCCACTGGTGTCATGTAATGGAACATGAGTCTTTTGAAGATGAGAAAACAGCAAAAATCCTAAATGAAGGTTTTATCTCTATAAAGGTAGACCGCGAAGAGCGTCCTGACATAGACAAACATTTTCAAGATGTTTATCGTTTAATGAATGGTCGTCCAGGGGGTTGGCCTACATCTATCTTCCTTACTGAAGAACTTAAACCTTTTTACTCTGCTACCTATATCCCTGATGAACCAAAATATGGCATGATGAGTTTCAATGCATTGCTTGATGTCATTTCCGATAAATATAAACATGACAAAAAGACCCTTGTCACGGAAGCAGACAGAGTACTACAACACTTAAACCCAAAAAAAGACAAGATACAAGCTACCAAACTGGATGAGAGTATCGTAGGCAGAGTTTCAGACCAAGCCAAACAACTCTTTGACACTCAAGATGGTGGATTTAACAAAGCTCCAAAATTTCCTCAAGCCTCTACCCTTGACCTACTTTTAGATGTCTATAAACTCACCGACAATAAAGAGACACTCAATATGGCACTATTCTCTCTATCTTCTATGGCAAGAGGTGGATTACGCGATTTAGTAGATGGTGGTTTTTGTCGATACAGCACAGATAACGAATGGCTTGTACCCCACTTTGAGAAGATGACTTACGACAATGCTTTACTCTCAGAAGTATATCTCAAAGCCTATCACATAACTAAGAATGATTTTTATAAAAATATTGCATTTGAAACTATAGACTTCATGTTAGAAAAAATGAGTAAAAATAGTCTGTTTTACTCTGCGTCTGATGCAGATACAGATACTGAAGAGGGGAAATACTTTGTCTATAGTTACGAAAAAGCACTCGAATTATTTGAAAAGGTCAACATCCCAAATAAAGCCCATAAAAAATTAGCAAAAGATTTACATATCACAAAAGAGGGAAATTTTGAAGGTAAAAATATTATCCGCATAGATGACTCGGACTCTTCAGAAATACCATACTACGCCAAAGCTATGGAAGCACTCAAAAGGCAAAGAGAGAAACGTGCTTATCCATTTATAGATACTAAAGTAATTGTATCTTGGAATGCTATGATGATAAAAGCTCTTTTTCAAGCAGCTAGAGCAGACAGTAAATACCTTAAATTTGCCATCACATCATTAGATAAACTGCTAGAGACAATGTACATCAACTCTCAACTCTTCCACTCTACCCTGATAGGCAAAGAACCAAAAATAGAAGCTTTTTTGGAAGACTATGCCTTTTTGGCAGAAGCACTCATTGAAGCATATGAGAGCACTTTGGATGAAACTTACCTCATCACTGCCACAAAACTAACCAATACTGCCATAGAAAAATATTATGTTCACGGAAAATGGAAATTTTCAAGAGGTGAGTTTGAAACAGATGCAGATATCTATGATAGCTCCTATCCGTCATCTGTCTCAACGATGCTCTCTGCACTCTACAGCATCAGTTCTTTAGTAGATATTGTATACAAAAAATTTGTCTACAAAACACTAGAAATGTACTCTTATGATGTCATGCGTCAACCCATTTCTACTCCCAAAATGACGCGTATGGTTATACGTTATCTCAAAGATGACATTATCATCAAAGCCAAAGAAGAAAAACTTGCAATGCACATCACAGAACTAGACACTATTTCTTATCCGTTTGCACTTATCAAAAACGATACCAATGATGGGTTTATGCTTTGCAACTCAAACAGTTGTTTTGCTCATGAGAAAGATTTTAATAGCGTTTTAAAGATTTTGGAAAAACGATAGTATTTCAGAGAAAAATTATCCTCATTAGAAGTTATGGTTAGCTATAATTCCACCAATGAAAGAGAGCTTAGAAATATTCGCGGGAGACTTAAAAAACTCTTTTAAAGACCTGCTTCCTATTATCATTGTTGTGACACTGTTTCAAGGACTTATAATTCAAGCAGTTCCTGAAAACCTAACTTCTATAGTCATAGGTCTGACTATAGTAGCTATTGGTTTGGCGCTTTTTATCAGAGGTCTTGAGCTTGGTATTTTTCCCATAGGCGAAAGTCTTGCAGTTGATTTTGCCAAAAAAGGTTCTGTATTTTGGCTTTTACTTTTTGCATTTACTATAGGTTTTTCCACTACAGTAGCTGAACCAGCACTCATTGCCATAGCCGATAAGGCTGCACTTATATCTCATGGTCTTATAGATGCTTTCTGGCTTCGTATGACAGTAGCACTATCTGTAGGTTTTGCCATTGCATTAGGGGTACTTCGTATCTTGCTTGGACATCCAATCGCTTACTACATTATAAGTGGCTATATTTTAGTAGTGATCATTACTTTTTTTGCACCTCCAGAGATAATTGGGTTAGCATATGACAGTGGGGGAGTAACAACCTCTACTGTAACCGTGCCACTTGTAGCAGCTCTTGGCATTGGTCTTGCCTCAAGTATTAAAGGGCGTAATCCTGCTATTGACGGGTTTGGACTCATTGCTTTTGCTTCACTAACCCCTATGATATTTGTACAAATCTATGGAATCATAGTTTACAATTTAGCAGATACAGCTGCTGTAATCCCTGTTGTTTCAGAAATTATAGAAGGTACAAAATCTATAGCAAGTACCTATAATTTTTCTGCTTACGATACCTTTATGGAACTCATAGATGTCATCAAAGATGTAGCCCCCATACTTATAGCCATTTTCTTTTTTCAGTACATAATCATCAAAAAAACAGTAGCTCATTTGCATAAAATAGTTACTGGTATCATTATGGTTGTTTTAGGTCTTTACGCATTCATAGTTGGGTTGGAGATGGGGCTTTTCCCTATTGGTGAAACAATAGCCTTTCAACTCACAGATATGGGAAACAATCTGCTTATCTACCTTTTTGCCTTTCTTATAGGGTTCTCCACCACTATGGCAGAACCAGCACTTCTTGCCATTGCTATCAAAGCTGAAGAGATAAGCGAAGGGAATATTAAACAAAATGTACTTAGAATTGTAGTAGCATTAGGTGTAGCTATTGGTATAGGGTTAGGCTCTTATCGTATTGTAGCTGGGGATCCTATACATTATTACATTGTTGCGGGGTATCTGTTGGTTATTGTATTTACATACTTTGCACCCAAGTACATCATACCGATCGCCTATGACAGTGGCGGGGTGACCACTTCCACGGTTACCGTACCTCTTGTCGCCGCATTAGGGTTAGGATTGGCAGAAAATATAGAAGGACGAAATCCTCTCATAGATGGTTTTGGGCTTATTGCTTTTGCCTCACTCTTCCCTATGCTTACAGTTATGGGATATGGTATCGTTGCGCAATATAAAGCAAAACAAACTAAAGGAGAAGCATCATGAAGTTTATAGCTCTTATAGCCATAATTCAAAATAAAGATGAAGAAGAAGCTATTAAGGTAGCCAAAGAATTTGGAGCAGGTTCTGTAACTATCATACATGGTAAAAACATTGGTCTTGAAGAGAAAAAAGTCTTTTTTGGATTGACACTTGAAGAGAATGTATCTGTACTTCTTTTTGTTTTACCAAGAAGACTTTCCATGAAAGTCATGAAAGCCCTAAGAACAACATTTGATCTCGACAATCATGAAAACTCTGGACTTGCATTTAGCATACCCCTAAGTCATGTGGCTGGTCTGGATATACAAGAGCTTCATAAGTTTGAAGACAATATTAAAATTACACTATAGGAGAATTTAATATGCTAGTAGAAAATGTAATGACACCAAAAAATAAATTAATCATCATCTCGCCTATGGCGACAGTAAGAGAAGCTTTAAATATGATGAAGGAGCATAAGGTTCGATCTGTTATCGTAAATAAAACTAAACCTGACAGTGCTTATGGACTTGTTACTTTCAAAAATATTTTACAAAGCATTGTAGCTGAAGATGGAGATATAGATCTTTTAAATGTTTATGATATCGCAGCAACACCTGCTGTTTCTGTCTCTTCAAAACTCAATGTAAAGTACGCTGCAAAAATGATGGTAAAGAGTAGTATTAAACGTCTTTTGGTACTTGACAATAATGAGCTTTATGGTATCTTGACTATGTCAGATATCATTATCATACTTATGGACAGTGTGGAGTAGCACTATCACTTATTTTTCACTTTAGGAAAAGTAAGGATAAAAGTACTTCCTTTCCCTTTTTGGGATTCTAAATCTAGTTTTGTCTTGTATTTTTTACAAATAGAAAGTACGATATGAAGCCCTATTCCAAAACCACCTCTCTCTTTATTTGCACGATGATAACGTTTAAAAATATCTTCTTGTATCTCTGAGTCTATACCGATACCTGTATCTTTCACTTTTAAAATATTATCTTTAAGAGTGATAAAAATACCATCTTCCACATTACTGTACTTAACAGCATTTGAAAGCAAGTTGTCTATGAGTCTGCAAGCAGACCTTTTTGACATGAACACTTGTGTTGGCTCAAGACTAAGCTCCACATATAAATGTTTGGCATCTATCAACTCTTTTATATAACCTACTCTCTCTTTCACAATATCTGCAAAACATAGAGCTTTAGAAGACTCAACTTCACCTTCCAATCTATAAGTCAATGAGCTATACATTACACTAAGGCGTTTTGCACTAGCCTCTAAACGATTCATCTTTTTAGACTCTACTCCTTTTAGTGACTGTATTGTCATTAAAATAGCAGAGATAGGTGTATTTAATTCATGTGTAGTATCTGATATAAATCTATCTAAAGACTCTATCTGTTCTCTTACTGGTTTTAGAAATAACCTGCCCAAAAAATAGCCTACTATCCCCATCAATATAAATGAAAAAACTAAATAATTTATAATTTTGATACGAAGTTGACTCAATATATCTTCAAGTTCATTCTCTTTAAGTGCAACATATCGTACACCTAAGTGTCGACTAGTATCTTCTACTACCGTATAACAGCTCTTGTTGTTTTCAAAAAATACATCATCAAATTTAGATAGATTTGTTATCTCTGTATAAATAGAATTTTTATTTTCGTCATAATATCCCACTTCAAAACGACAATATTTTAATGTTTTTAAAAAATCCAACTTATCTGCTTCATTTTTAAAACCATCTTTCATTGCTTTCATAACAATTTCAGAAGAGAGCATGCGTGCCTGATACATCATCTCAAACTTCATAGCACTTTTTGCAGAAACACGATTATTTTCGAAGAAAAGGTAACCGATAATAGCCAACAAAACAAATACTGACAAAAGATAGAGAGTCAAAAAACGGAAAAGTGACTTACGTTCATAAGATGTTAAAACGATAACCTTCCCCTTTAATATTTTCAAAGTACTCTTTTTTAAACATTTTTCTTAAATTTTTAATATAGGTTCGTATCGTTGCCTGTGCAGGAATATGCTCATCATTCCATACATTCTCTATGATCTCATCGCAAGAGATAATCTTAGCAGTATTACGAATAAAATATTCTAAAACCTGTGCCTCTTTCTGTCTCATTTTTATCACTCTATCGTCTACTAGAATTTGATGTGCTTTAGGGATAAATGTCATACCATCAAACTCTAACTCTTCTTCTAAACGATAAAGCTTGACAATATGTTCTATGCGGACATGAAGCTCTTCAAGTTCGAAAGGTTTTTTCAAGTAGTCATCTGCACCCAAATCAAACCCTTTTTTGAGGTCATCTATCCCTGCAAGTGAAGTGATGTAGATAGCCGGCGTGGTATTACCTATTTCACGGAGGTATGAGAGTAACTCAAAACCACTTATATTTGGGACATTGACATCAAGAAGCAACATATCGTAACCATTACTGCTTATGGCATCTAATGCTTTTTCACCATCAAAGTAGCTCTCCACCTCATATCCATTTTCTAACAAAAACTCTTCAATAATCTCTTGCAGTATAACATCATCTTCAAGCAATAAAACCTTCATTTGGAGACATACATCCTATTAAAAAGACTTAGCATTATTAAACTCAGCTATCTCACTCTCTACCATAGAATCAATCATTCTTATATAAAGATCATTAATTAAATTTGGAGATAAATTCAAAGATATTGCCTGTTCTCTTACTCGTGAAATTACATCTGAAATTCTATCTTCGGCTTTTACTTCATCTATAGTTGTTTTAAAATGTGCTATCTGTTTAATATAGTCATTACGTTTAGCAATGAGTTTAACTATCTCCTCATCTACTTTATCTATCTCACTTCTTGCTTCGTCCAGTGTCGTACACTCTTTTGTTTGCATGGTTGTATCCTTAGATGATTATGTATGAGATATTATAGCTTAAAAATAGAGTATGTTAGAAAAAATTAAAGTATAAAAGTGTAATTATATCTCCTCACAATATGAGGAGTATATAGGAGTAGAGTTTTACTCTACTTCAGCATCGATAACATCGTCATCATCTGCTTTTTTAGCATCCTTGGACGCATCTGCTCCGCCCTGTTCTTTGGCATACATTGCCTCTGCAAGCTTATGACTTTTTTCGGTTAAAACTTTTACCTTTTCGTCAATTTGCTCTTTAGTTGCAGAGTCATCTTTAAGTATAGCTTCAAGATCTTTTATGGCAGTTTCAATACCCTCTTTTTCTGCAGTATCAAAATTTTCACCTAAATCAGTGAGAGATTTTTTTGTTTGATGAATCAAAGCATCTGCTTGATTTCTTACATCAACTACTTCTTTTCTTTTTTCGTCTTCTGCTTTGTTTGCTTCAGCATCTTGAACCATCTTTTCTATCTCTGTATCTGAAAGTCCAGACGAACCAGTAATTTTAATCTCTTGAGATTTACCTGTACCTTTATCTTGTGCTGACACAGTTAGAATACCATTGGCATCAATATCAAATGTTACTTCTATCTGAGGTACACCTCTTGGGGCAGCAGGAACATCTCTAAGTTCAAACATACCAAGTGATTTATTGTCTTTCGAAAACTCTCTTTCGCCTTGAAGTACATGAATGCTTACTGCTGGTTGGTTATCTTCTGCTGTTGAAAACACTTGTGACTTTTTAGCAGGAATGGTTGTTCCTTTCTCGATAACCTTAGTTGTTACTCCACCAAGTGTTTCAATACCAAGACTCAATGGTGTTACATCAAGCAAAAGTAAATCTTTTACATCACCCGCAAGTACACCGCCCTGAATAGCCGCACCAAGTGCAACCACCTCATCTGGATTTACAGATTTATTGAGCTCTTTGCCAAAGAATTTTTTCATCTCTTCTTGCACAAGTGGTATCCTTGTAGAACCACCAACCATAACTATTTCAGAAATATCAGAAGTGCTAAGTCTTGCATCTTTAAGTACACCCTGAACTGTTTTAATAGTACTTTTTATCAAATCACCAATAAGTGATTCAAATTTTGCTCTAGTAATTTTAGTTACTAAGTGTTTTGGTCCAGAAGCATCTGCTGTAATAAATGGAAGATTTATTTCCGTTTCAGTTGCCGAAGATAACTCTTTTTTGGCTGTTTCAGCAGCATCTTTAACTCTTTGGAGAGCCATAACATCTGCTGTAACATCTATACCTGTTTCAGCTTTAAACTCATCTGCCACATAATCTATAATTTTATTATCAAAGTCATCACCACCAAGGAATGCATCACCACCTGTTGCCATAACTTCAACAACGCCATCACCAGTCTCTAATGCTGTAACATCAAATGTACCACCACCAAGGTCATAAACAACAATCTGCTCTGCCTCTTTTTTATCAAGACCATATGCAAGTGCTGCAGATGTCGGCTCATTTATAATTCTAAGTACATTAAGACCTGCGATAGTCCCTGCCTCTTTTGTTGCTTTTCTCTGTGCATCATTGAAATATGCTGGAACTGTAATCACTGCGTCAGCTACAGTCTCACCAAGGTATGCCTCTGCATCTTCTTTCATTTTAATAAGCACTTTAGCAGAAATCTCTTGAGGAGTATATGTCTTGTCTGCTATCTCAATAGCACAAGCACCTTTTCTGTCAATAACATGATAAGGGAGTCTCTCTTTAGCTTCATCTGCTTTTGGCTCATCACACATAAGACCCATAATTCTTTTTATAGAGTAAATCGTCTTTTCTGGATTTGTAATCGCTTGTCTTTTAGCAGATTCACCTACAAGCACTTCACCTTTATCTGTAGAAGCTACTATGGAAGGTGTTGTATTTTTACCTTCTTTGTTAGCAATAATCTTTGCTTCACCATTTTCAAATACTGCCATTGCAGAGTTTGTTGTTCCTAAATCTATACCTAATACTTTTGCCATTTTAATTTCCTTATAATTTATATGTTATTTGCAAGTTGAAACCATTGTTGGTCTCAATACTCTATCTTTTATCGTATAACCTTTTTGTATCACCTGTACTACATCATCAACTTCATGCTCGTCACTTTCAACTTGCATAATAGCTTGATGCAACTCTGGGTTAAACTCTCCTTGTGCTTCTATCTCTTTAATTTGATTTTTCTCTAATATTTTTTTGAGTTGTTCAAAAGTAAGAGTTACTCCTTCTTTCATTTTTGCCAATGCATCTGTACTCTCATTCATAGCTTCCATAGAAGATAATGCATTTTCAAAAGAGTCCATTACCGACAATATATCATTTGCAAAACTCTCGTTTGCGTATACTATTGCATTGGTCTTATCTTTCTCTAAACGCCTTTTAGAGTTTTCAAAGTCTGCATGTGCTCTTAAATATTTATCTTTATAGTCTGCAGCTTGGGCAAGTGCTTCCTCTAAAGGATCAACCTCTACACTCTCTTCTATTTCAACTTGCTCTTGAGTAGTCTCATCAGTCTGAGGCTCTTCAAGATTTTCATTGTCTTGACTCATAAACAGACCTCCTTTTTATTGTAGATATTGCATCTTAATCCAAATGCTTAAAGAGAGTATACAACATTGAGTGTATCTTTGTCAAGTAGTAGTTGAGTCAATCTAACTAAAGTATATTTGTAGGGTGTTGTGCCCCCACAACGCCATTTATTTACACACGGTAAAATTTGTAATGGTTTGGTGGTTTAGTGGCTTGAATGTTATTGTAATTGGTGGATTTTTATTGTTATTTGTATTATTGGTGTTGTCGGGAGATTTGCAAATAGGATTATGCAGGAAATCACTAAATGATTTCTCGTACAACACCCTGAGAATTTTTATATTTTTATAAGGTATTGTTTTTCACAACACCATTTAAATGGCAAATATTTCTAGCCTCTAATGCCCATATCTGTTTTGATAATATTCCATCTAGCCAAGTCTCTGCTTTTAAGATATCTCATAAGTCTTTTTCTTTGACCTACTAATTTAAGTAGTCCAAGTCTTGAAGAGTGATCTTTTTTATTTATTTTAAGGTGCTCAGTCAAATAAATAATTCTCTCTGTAATAAGAGCTATTTGTACTTCTGTTGAGCCTGTATCGTTCTCGCCTCTAGCATATTTAGCAATAATTTCTTGCTTTTTCGCCTGATCTAAAGCCATAATGACCTCCTGATTGGTATTTTATCTCCAAAATTTAATTTGGGAAAGAAATCATATCATATTAACCTTACTCAATACTTATAATGCTACTATCATCCCCAATTAATATAAATTAGAGTAAAATACTCTTAATTAGTAAATTGTAAAAATTTT
>JAUXGC010000036.1 GCA_030622375.1 Sulfurovum sp. | reverse complement strand
TAGCGAGATAACAGAATTGGATCAAATGAGAGCATTTTCTGTTGCTATGGCGGCCTCCATTACAGTAATCATCGCATCACAATTGGGGCTTCCTGTCTCTTCTACCCATATTGCTGTGGGTGGTATCTTTGGGGTTGGATTTCTAAGGGAGTATCTTGAAGGGAGTGAAACAAAAGATGATATAGCCCTTGAAGAAGAACATATCATTGATGAGAAAAAACAGCTCAAAGCATACAATGCTGAACTTGAAACTTTAGAAGAGAAGAAAGAAAAGAAAAAAGTAGACTATGAGAGGATTGTTACACTTTATAAAATGATTGATGAAGAAGAGACACTCCTAAAAGAGTCTAAGAAACAATTAAAGTCTGTTAAGAAAGTACAATATGTAAAAAGAGATGCTGTGAAAAAGATTATTGCAGCCTGGGTAATAACTGTCCCAGCAGCGGCTATACTCTCTGCAGCTATATACTTTATGATTAAAGGTATTGTTCTTTGATGTTAAGGAAAATATTTTTACCGTCCATATTAATTATTTTAGCCTATGGGTTTTGGGTAAGTCCAAATTTTAAAGAGATAGCAGCAGGAGTTGCCATCTTCTTGTTTGGTATGCTATCACTTGAAGAAGGGTTTAGACTCTTTTCTGGAGGAACACTAGAGAAGTTCTTACAGCACTCTACAGACAAGCTTTATAAGAGTATCGGATTTGGAGTAATAGCTACTACTATTATGCAGTCAAGCTCACTGGTTTCAGTATTAACTATTTCATTTTTAGGTGCAGGACTTATTGGTCTTGCACAAGGGATAGGTATAGTATTTGGAGCAAACATAGGCACCACAACTGGCGCATGGCTAGTGGCAGGTTTTGGGCTAAAAGTTAAGATATCTGCTTATGCTATGCCTATGCTTGTTTTTGGCGTAATTCTTATATTTCAAAAAGCTAAATCACTAAAAGGCATAGGCTATGTACTCACTGGTTTAGGATTTTTGTTTCTTGGGATCCACTACATGAAAGATGGATTTGAAGCCTTTAAGGAGACTATTGATTTGACCGCTTTTGCGGTTGAAGGCTATAAAGGTCTCTTTATCTTTACAGGCATTGGTATATTCGCAACAGTTGTTATGCAATCTTCACATGCTACACTAGTACTCATCATTACCGCATTAGCTGCAGGACAGATATCTTATGAGAATGCTTTAGCCCTTGCTATTGGAGCAAATGTTGGTACAACCATTACAGCCATACTTGGCTCAATGAGCTCAAATATTGTTGGGAAAAGGTTAGCTGGAGCTCATCTAATCTTCAATATGGTTACGGGACTTATAGCAATTATTTTTATGCACCAAATTATGTACTCGGTTGATTCTATAAGTGGTATAGTTGGTATTGCCAGTGATGATTATGCGTTGAAACTTGCTGTTTTTCATACCATATTTAATGTAATCGGTGTTCTGGTAATGTTGCCATTTATTAACAAGCTTGTATCTTTTCTTGAGTCTGCATTAAAAGATAACACTTTAAAGAGTGACAATGGTCTAGATAGTGCCAAATATCTTAATGATTCTGTTTTAGAGCTTCCAGCAACATCTATAGCTGCACTACTAAAAGAGACAAAACATTTGTACGACAATGCATTTAAAATTATTGTTCAAGGTTTAAATTTAAAGAGAAGCAATATTATCTCTTCTATGGAACTTAATGATGTTGTAAAAGAAATATATAGAGAAGATGCTATAGATATAGATGATTTTTATAATCGTAAAATAAAAGGTATTTATGGTGAGATTATAGATTTTTCAACCAAAGCCCAGTCTCAAATGTCTCCAGGAGATATAGAAATACTCTATAAATTAAAACTTGCTAACCGAGATATTGTAGAGGCAGTAAAAGATACCAAACATCTTCAAAAAAACCTTGTGAAATACTCCACAAGTACAAATCAATACATAAAAGAACAGTATGTTGCTATTCAAAGAGGATTGGCTGAACTTTTAAGAAATATCAATATTATTGCAACAACTGATGAAGAAGAGATAGTTATGATACTGCTTGCCAAGGCTAAATTACATACTAAAAAATACGATATTCTTGCAAATGGAACACTTGATAATCTTATTAGAGAATCATTAATTTCAAATGAGATGGCAACATCTTTAATGAATGATAGTGCTTATGCATATGCTATCAGTAAAAATCTTATTGCTATGGCAGAAGTGATATTTACAGACAGTAGCATAGATTCCAATAGTATAACGGAAGAGATGAGTATAACAGATGAAGATATTGAATCTATTTTAAAAAAGGAGAAGTAAATGGGTATTAAGAAGTTTATAAAAAATGTTAAATCCTCTTTAGGATTAGAAGATTTTAAAAAAGAGGGTAAAAAGAAATCTATAAAAGCTTTACTAAAAAAGCTAAACAAAAGAAAAAAAGATATTACAAAAAAACTTAAATCCTCTTTGAATAAAAAAGAGGAAAAAGAGTTGCAAGAGGAACTCAATATCTTATCTTTGCAAATCAAAAAGGGAAAGGAGATACTATACAAACTATACGAAAAAAAGAAATAAAACGGCTTTATATATTCCAAAAACAGGAATATCTCGTCTGCTAATATAAGCAGAAGTATTTTAAAATTAAAAATAAGGATAAAAAATGGAAAACGATACACAAAACTCTTTTGAGATAGATGGCAGCATGATCTCCCTTGATGAACTTATAAGTAGTTACAATCAATCAAAATCAGAAAAAAATGTTGAAAAAAAAGCTACAAAAAAAAGAAAACAAGAACAAGCATTAAAGCCTTATCAGGCAGAACTTATAAAACTTCAAAGACATATTGAAAATTCAAATCAGAAAATGATTATACTCTTTGAAGGTCGTGATGCCGCAGGAAAAGGTGGGACTATCAGAAGAGTTACTCGATATATGAATGAAAAACATTATCGTATTGTAGCATTAGGAAAACCAACTGAAGATCAGAAAACACAATGGTTTTACCAAAAGTATATTTCACACTTCCCAAGAGGTGGAGAGATTACCCTTTTTGATAGAAGTTGGTACAACAGAGCTATGGTAGAGTCTGTTTTTGGATTTTGTACGCAAAGAGAGTATGATGATTTTATGAGCGGTGTTAAAGGGTTTGAAAATGATCTTACAAAACAAGGAGTTGTACTCATTAAACTCTATTTCTCTGTTACAAAAGATGAACAGGCTAGAAGATTTGAAAGAAGAAAAACAGACCCACTTAGACAGTGGAAACTAAGTGAAATAGATGTACAGGCTCAAGACAGATGGGATGACTTTACAGAAACAAAATACAATATGCTCAAGCAGACTAACTCTCACAATGCTCCTTGGACAGTCATACGCTCAAATGACAAACAAAAAGCAAGATTTGAAGCTTTAAAGGTGATTTTAAATTCAATAGATTATGATGATAGAGATGATACTTTGGACTACTCGTTAGATCCAGAGGTTGTTATATCTGGTTCTAGAGAAATTGAAATTATGGAAGCTCAGCGAAGTAAAAGTGGAAAATTTATAGGATAACCTCTTTGCAAAATACTTATTTTAGGTATAATCTGCCTATCATTAAGTATCATGAGGTGTAAAATTATAAATTTAAAAAATATTATATTACTACTGTTAATTTTGAGTAACTATCTCTTTGCAGGCATTCATGCTGTAGTAAGTATCCTTCCGCAAAAAACTTTCGTGGAAGCCATAGGTGGTGACATGGTAACTGTGACCCTTATGGTTCTTCCTGGTAACTCACCTCACACCTATGAGCCTAAACCTTCACAAATGAAAGATATATCAAAAGCAGAACTATATTTTGCCATAGGTGTTGAATTTGAAAATATATGGCTTGATAAATTTAAAAATTTAAATAAAAGTATAGAAGTTATAGATCTCTCACATAACATAGAGAAGCTCTCCATGCTATCACATCATAAAAAAGAACACTCCAGCAAACATCAGCACCAAAATAATGATCCTCATATCTGGACATCGCCAGATAATGTACAAATTATTGCAAAAAATATTTTTGAAGCTCTAGTCAGTATAGACCCTGACAATAGAAACTACTACAAACAAAACTATGATAAATTTATCTCTCTTGTAGTGGAGACTGATAGAGAAATAAAAACCATACTCTCAAAAAGACCAAATAGAACGAACTTTATGGTATTTCACCCCTCGTGGGGATATTTTGCAAAAACATATGGACTCCAGCAACTTTCTGTTGAAATAGAGGGGAAAGCCCCTAAACCCAAAGAACTTATTGATCTTATGAGAGAGGCTAAAAAAGAGCGTATCTCTGCCATCTTTACGCAGCCTGAATTTTCAGACAATATTGCAAAAGTTATAGCAAATGAGCTACACATTAAAGTAATAAAGGTTAGCCCACTCTCACCTAATTGGTCTAAAAATCTTATAAATATTGCAAATGCTATAGTAGATGGAGAATAGTATGTCCGTGATAGAGATAGAAAATCTTTCGTTTACTTATGAAAAAGATATTGTTTTAGAAAATATTAGCCTTGATGTTTATGATAAAGATTTTTTAGCTATTATAGGACCTAATGGTGGAGGAAAATCTACTTTATTGAAACTTATCCTTAACATGTACCACAGTAAAAGGGGGACCATTAGGGTCTTTGGTAAAGCGCCTGCAAAAAATCTCTCTCTTATTGGTTATGTACCACAAAATACCAATGTAAATACAGAATTTCCCATTAAAGTTATTGAAGTAGTGCTCATGGGGCATGTGGGCAGTAAAAATCCACTCTTTGGGTATGGTAAAGATGAAATATCTTGTGCCATGGGCGCACTTGCTCAAGTGGGGATGGAAGATTTTTCACAAAGTAAAATAGGGTCTCTTTCAGGAGGACAAAGACAAAGAGTAATGATAGCTAGAGCTCTTTGTGCTCATCCTAAAATACTTATATTAGATGAGCCTACTTCAAGCATAGACATACAAGGTCAAAAAGAGATTTATGAACTTTTAAAGCTACTAAATCAAAGTATCACTATTGTTGTAGTGAGTCATGACATCTCCATTATCCTTGAGTATGCCAATAAAGCTGCACACATCAACAAAAGACTCTCATATCATGATATTTCTGATAAGGAAAATAGATTTCATACACATAAACAAGGAGAGCATTTCTGTGAAGTTGAACTTTTACAAATGCTTGGCTCTGAAAACTGTAGCACATGTGATACTTCTATAAGTTCCGTGTCTAAATCTGTTGATGGCAAAAGGAAAGATTTAAAATGATAGAAGCCCTCTCCTTTGAATTTATACAACATGCACTTATAGCAGGAGTTTTAGTAAGTTTTACAGCAGGCATTATTGGGTCACTTATAGTAGTCAATCGTATGGTATTTCTTGCTGGAGGTATTGCTCATGCTTCATATGGAGGCATTGGTCTTGCTGTATTTTTTGGATTTCCTATATTTTTTGGAGCTTCTCTATTTGCTGTTGTGGCTGCTCTATTTGTTGCCTATATAACATTGCACAAACGTCACCGTATAGATACTTTTATTGGACTCATATGGGCGGTGGGTATGGCAATTGGGGTTATATTTATAGATTTGACTCCTGGATATAATGTAGATATGATGTCGTATCTATTTGGCTCTATCCTTGCAGCAAGTACAGAAGACCTTTACTTTATGACTGCCCTACTCTCCATAATACTTTTTGTCATAACATTCTGGTATAGAGATATTTTGGCAGTCTCTTACGATAGTGAATATGCAGCACTAAGAGGTGTTAATGTTAAGTTTTTCTATACACTTATTCTAATTCTTACAGCTTTAACTGTTGTAGTATCTATAAAAGTTGTAGGTCTTATTTTGGTAATTGCTATGCTTACCATACCTATATATATTGCTGAAAAACTCTCTAGTAGTCTCTTTAGCATGATGTTTCTTTCTGGATTTATAGCTATGTTTTTTACGATTAGTGGATTGTGGTTTTCGTATACTTATAACCTTACCTCTGGTGCCTCCATCATACTTGTATCTGCTTTTTCTCTGGGAGTATTCTTGCTCTTATATAAAAACAGATGATATAATGAGGGCAGGAGAATGATTATGAAAACTATTGGATTAACTATTTTTGTTATGCTATTTTTAACAGGCTGCGTACAGAGTGTAGGCATGGGCATAGGTGGTGTTGTGGGTTCAGTTGATGGAGGAATGGTTGCCTCTGAAGTACATACAAATAGCCAAACTGGTACCCATGGAAGTATCTCTATGGGTAGAGATATTAGACTGTAATGGGCACACAAATAAATATTAGGATTGCCCTGTGCAACATAAAAAAGTATTGATACTCTGCACTGGCAATAGTTGCAGAAGCATAATTGCTGAAGCGCTCATAAACGCTGAACTTGAAGGCATAACAGCTGATAGTTCTGGGGTTAAGGCTTCAGGTAAAGTGAACCCTAATGCCAAAAAAGTATTAAAATTAGAAGGGATTTGGAGAGATTCATATCACTCTAAGACTATCGATGCGGTAATAGATATAAAGTATGATCTAATCGTTACAGTCTGTAATCATGCTCAAGAGACTTGCCCCATATTTCCAAAACCAGTAAAGAGTATACATATAGGTTTTGAAGATCCGGATGGGCAAGAGTATGTGGCATTTGAAGATACTTTAACAGATATACGAGCCATATTATTACCAATCATTACTAAGGAGATCAAATGAATAAAAATCTATTTAAAACCAAAGATGGTGTCAAAATCTCATTTATAGGTACTGTAAAAAAACACAATATAATCAAAATGGTAGAAAACTGTGCCGCAGGAGAGTGTGAATGCATGAGTGATGAGACAAAAAATAAAATCACAAATATGCAAGTAAGTGGAAAAGATGGAAGTGTTGCTCTTCACCTTTCGGGAGACATAAGCAAAGAGGAGATAGAGACTGCTCTAGCTAACTCAAAACTACTAAACGATAAATAATGCTATTAGCCTCTGCCCTATTTCTCATTACCCTTCTTTTTGTCATTTGGCAACCCAAAGGCTTACGGATAGGCACAACTGCAATCATAGGTGCCATACTTGCTCTACTTCTTGGAGTAGTAAGTTTTCAAGATGTTATTACAGTTACTGATATTGTATGGGATGCCACTCTAGCCTTTATAGGTATCATTATCCTATCACTTGTACTTGATGAAATAGGGTTTTTTGAGTGGGCAGCACTTAAAATGGCAAAATTTAGTGGTGGTAATGGTAACTTGCTTTTTGTCTATATACTACTTTTAGGTGCTTTAGTAGCTGCCTTTTTTGCCAATGATGGTGCTGCACTCATCTTGACACCTATCCTCTTAGCTAAAATGAAACACTTAAATATGAAACCTTTAGCCATTTTTGCATTTCTAATGGCTGGTGGCTTCATAGGTGATAGTGCTTCTAGTCCTCTTGTCATTTCAAACCTTACAAATATCGTAACTGCTGGATATTTTGATATAGGATTTTGGGAGTATGCTAAAACTATGTTTTTACCAAATCTACTAGCCATAATAGCTTCACTTGTAGTACTTTGGATATATTTCAGAAAAGATATTCCATCACATCTTGATGTAGAAAATCTAGCATCTCCAGAATCTGTTATTAAGAATGAGACAATGTTCAAACTTAGCTGGTGGTTTTTAGGACTTTTGATGTTAGGCTATTTTATAGGTGACTACTTTAACTTGCCCATCTCACTTTTTGCACTTGGAGGAGCATTGCTTTTTTTAGCTATCGCCAACTATTATAAAGCGGTAAAACCATTAGATATCATTAAGTCTGCACCGTGGCAAGTGGTTTGGTTCTCTATAGGACTATATGTAGTAGTATATGGACTTAAAAATGCAGGACTCACCTCTTATTTGGCAGTTCTAATTAACAACTTACAAGAGATGGGCAATACGGTAGCTGTCATAGGCACAGGCTTTCTCTCTGCTATACTCAGCTCCATTATGAACAATATGCCAACCATTATGATTATGGATATTGCCATAGACGAAACGGGACATAAAGCGTTAGCGTATGCAAATATACTAGGAAGTAACTTAGGTCCCAAAATGACCCCTATAGGTTCACTGGCTACACTCTTGTGGCTTCATGTTCTTGCACAAAAAGGTATAAAAATAGGATGGATAGAATATATGAAAGTAGGACTTGTTGTTACCCCGCCTGTTCTGTTTGTAGCCCTATTGGGACTCATGTAGCTATATCAAAATTAAACTTTAATATCATATACTTACTATTTATTAGATATACTACATCTAATTTTTTAAGCATTCAAAGGGCAACATAATGAAAAAAATATTTATCTCTTCGGCGATCATATTGATACTATTCTTTTTTTCGCTTAATTACTTTTTCGATGATGCACAGATAAATAAGTATCCAAACTTACAGGATGTAAAAAATGATACAGCCATACAAAGAGGTATTATTCCTGCCATTATTCCAATTTCTGCTTATGACATCAAAGAGACTCATGATTTAGATACCAATACTATTGTTGGAAGTTTTCACTATAAAGAGCTAGATGAAGAGAAGTTTATTGAAAATTTAACTAATTTAAATGGTATAAATAATACTTTAGAGTGGGGAAATTTTCTTTTTAAAGTTAATAAAAAACTAAATCATGTTAACTTTAGAAACAAGCCAATGCCAACTCAGTAAATAAACAAATCACAGAAACTAGCAAAGGCATACCTATGAAAATACTTGTATCAGATTACATATATACACCTAATGGCTTTATAAGCAATCAAGCCATTGCGTTTACAGAAACCATAAAGAATATAGGTACCTTAGAAAAACTAAGGCACAAATATCCTGATGCGACTATCATTAAAACAGAAAAAAACTCTGTACTCTACCCCGGATTCATCAATACTCACGTACATTTAGAGTTTTCAGCGAACAAAACATCTCTTCGGTATGGCTCATTTATGCCTTGGCTTTACTCCGTCATAGAGCATCGCGATGACCTTATAAAAGATTGTGATAATGCTATGATGGAAAACCAATGCAAAGAAATGTTGCATTCAGGTATCACCACATTTGGTGCCATATCTAGTTTTGGAAATGAACTTCAAGTATGCGAAAAAACCCCTCAACGGGTTGTTTTTTTTAATGAACTTATCGGTTCTAATGCCGCCTATGCAGATATGCTTTATGGCGATTTTTTAGAAAGATTAAAAGCATCTCAAAGTTGTGAAGAGAGTTCTCGTATCACTCCTGCTATTGCCATACACTCTCCATACTCTGTACATCCTATTATTTTACAAAAAGCTGTCACCATAGCCAAGCAAAACGAACTACCCCTCTCTACTCATTTTTTAGAGTCTAAGGCAGAACGAGAGTGGCTTGAGTCAGACTCAGGAGAATTTAGAGAGTTTTTTGAAAAATACTTTAATACCTCTACGCCTGTTACAAATATAGAAGAATTTATGCACGCTTTCGATACCTATCCAACACACTTCACACACTGCACGCAAGCCAATAAAAAAGAGTTAGATTATTTAGCCAATAAAGGACACTCCATAGCCCACTGTCCTCGTTCAAATCGTTATTTGGGGTGTAGAAGACTAAAAATAGAAGAGCTAAATCTCCCTTTCTCTGTGGCAACAGATGGGTTAAGCTCTAACGATTCTCTAAATATCTTTGATGAACTTAGAGCAGCATTAATGTTACATAATGATATTCCTATTCAAGAACTAGCTACACGACTTTTACAAACCGTCACTGAAAATGCTGCAGATATACTTCACCTTAACTGTGGTAAAATAGCTGTAAATAAATTAGCTGACTTTACCATAGTCACACTACCAGAAACACCAAAGAGAGAAGAAGAGATAGCCCTTTGGACGATTTTACATACCAAAAAGGTTTCACAAGTTTATATTCAAGGAGAAAAATATGTTTAGTGCTATAGGAAAAACTATCAAATGGATAGGTCAACACTTTTTAGGAATGCTATTTTTACTTATTGCAATCGTAGTATTTATGCCAAATTCCGTAACAAAACTTGAGACTGCAAACCTACAAGAGATAGAGCTTCTAGGACCTATTATGGACTCTAATGCTATCACAAGAGAGATAGAAGAGGCACAAAACAACTCACAAATCAAAGGTGTACTACT
>JAUXGC010000112.1 GCA_030622375.1 Sulfurovum sp. | reverse complement strand
TTTTTCTCTTTGTGTTTTGTTGTACTTTTAATGGTTGTAGTTTTTACCTCTTTGTCTAAACTATGAAGTTCTCTCATCTCTTTTTCTATTTCAAGGTACTCGGTATAGGTTTGGAAAGACTCCTCTACCACCCCATCACCTTTGAAGATGAAGAGTTTAGAGGCGATTTTGTCTATGAAGTAGCGGTCGTGAGAGACAAAGAGAATAGCCCCAGAGAAGTTTATGAGCTTCTCTTCTAAAATGTTAATGGTTTGGATATCTAAGTCGTTGGTAGGTTCATCTAGTATGAGACAATCTACTTTTTTAGCTAAAAGAAGTGCAAGAGCTACACGGTTCTTCTCTCCTCCACTGAGCATTCCTACTTTTTTAGCTAAAAACTCTTTGGGAAACAGAAAAGATTTGAGATAACCGTAAACATGCAGGGTGCTTCCTTGCACATCAATTTGATCTCCACCTTTGGGACAGAAAGTCTCTATGAGGGTTTTGTCATTAGAGAGCATTTCGCGATGTTGGTCGAAATATCCTATGGAAAAGTCACCTTGCTTGATGACTCCTGAGTCGGGTTTTAGTCTGCCTAGCATTAGTTTAAGTAGTGTTGATTTACCTGCTCCGTTTATGCCCACGATGGCTATTTTGTCTTTTTGTAAAATGCGTGTGGTGAAGTTTTCTATGAGTTTTTTCCCTGGTACGGCGTAACTCATATTTTCAAGTTCAAAAAGCATCTTTTTTTTGGAGACACCATCTTCACGGTTAAAGTGTTTTTTCTCACGCTCTAGCTCAACCATCATTTTGCGTATGAGTGTAGGGTTGTGTTTGGCTTTATCTCGAATTTCAAAGACACGGCGTTTGCGTCCTTGATTTCGTTTCTCTCTTGCCCTTACTCCTTTTGCAAGCCAAGCCTCCTCTTGTTTGAGAAGCCTAAGAAGATTTTCATGCCCTTTTTGAAGAGATTTCATACGAGCTTCTTTTTGTTCAAGGTAGTTCATATATCCACCAGTGTAAGAGATGAGCTGTTGATTTTCTACCTCTATGACTCGTGTAGCTATGGTGTCGATGAAGTGTCTGTCGTGCGAAATGAACAGTAGTGTAAACTTCTCTTTGAGCAGAATCTCTTCTAAAAACTCTACCATATAGACATCAAGGTGGTTAGTAGGCTCGTCTAGCAGAAGTACATCGGGCTTTTTAAGTATGAGTGATGCGAGTGCCACGCGACGCTGTTCTCCTCCGGAGAGGGAGGCAACAGGGCGATTTTCGTACTCTTTTAATTTGAACTCTTGCAAAACACGCTCTATTTTGTCATCTAAATTCCATGCGTTATGATGATCAAGAAATTTAGAGATACGTTCATGTTTTTGTAGTAGTTTACTGTTGTCAAAGTCTAAAGAGAGTTCCTGACTAAGTTGTTCAAACTCTGCTTTTGCTTCTTGTAGCTGTGTCAACTCATTTTCTATGGCTTCTCTTACACAAAGCCCTGTTTTAAAGTGTGGTTGTTGAGAGAGCATCTCTATCTGTATGGAGTTGTTGACAACTTTTTTGCCCTCTGTAGGTTCCTCTTCTCCTGTGATGATTTTCATCAGAGTAGATTTTCCACAACCATTGTGTCCTAAAATGGTGACGCGTTCTCCTTCATTGAGATGGAAATCCACATCATCAAGAAGCAACTTGATGTCATATTGTTTCTTGATATTGAAGAGGTCTATGAGTGCCACGATTATTCCTTAAAATATATTGTTGAAATTATAACAAATTGAGTGGGCTTTAAGGCTTGATAAGGTATATTCCAAATAAAAAAGAAGACCTATGTTAGAAACAGTAGTTGCCCTTTATTCACTTTATACTTTTATGAGACTTTACATATCTGTAATGCAGATAGGATATATTAACGACGAGAAACGGAAAGAACCAGTTTTAATGCCAGCAGGAAAATATTTGGTAGCAGGAAATTATGCTGTAGCTAAAGAGAAACTTTCTTTGGTAGAGACTTTTGTGGATTATTTGATGTTTATCTGGTGGGTGCTTGCAGGGTTTGCTCTTCTAGCTTCCGTGGTTCAAGTAGAGGGTATCATTTTACAAGCAGTACTTTTCTTATTTGGTTTTATCGTTGTGAATTTTGTAATAGGACTTCCATTTCAACTCTACCAAACTTTTAAGATAGATGAAGATTTTGGGTTTAATAAAATGACAGTTAAAATGTTTATACTCGATACTCTGAAATCTACACTACTTTTTATTGTGCTTGGGGGTGTTGTGTTTGCACTTCTTGCTTGGATTGTCTCAGCGTATGAAATGTGGTGGTTGTGGGGATTTGTACTTATGTTCTCTTTCGCAATTATGGCAAATGTACTCATGCCGTTTTTTATGAGCCTTTTTAATAAATTTTCACCTTTGGAAGAGGGGGAGTTGAGAGATGCCATTATTAACCTTGTGGAGCAAGTAGGGCTTAAGAGTGATGGTATATTTGTAATGGATGCCAGTAAGCGTGATAGCAGGCTTAACGCATTTTTTGGTGGTCTTGGTAAGAGTAAAAGAGTGGTACTTTATGATACGCTTATCGAAAAACTAAACAAAAAAGAGCTTTTAGCCGTATTGGGGCATGAATTAGGGCACTTTTCTCATGGTGATATTTGGAAAAATATTGCACTGATGGGACTTCTGCTTTTTATCTCTTTTTACCTTTTTGGACATTTGCCTGATACACTGTTTACGCAGATGGGAGTTATCCCTCAAGCTGGTTTGCAGATAGCAATGCTGATGCTTCTTTTACCGTTGGTTAGTTTTGTATTTACTCCATTTATGAGTTATGTAAGCCGTCACAATGAGTATGCGGCAGATGAGTTTGGCTCACGCATGGGTGGAAAAGAAAATCTAGTCTCGGCACTTTTAAAGCTCATCACAGAAAATAAAGCTTTTCCAAAGTCACACCCTTTGGTTGTTTTCTTTTACCATACTCACCCTCCTGTATTGGAGAGACTTAAAGAGTTGGGCTATGATGCAACAAATGTTGTCATTGAAGAGGAAAAGGTGGAAGAAGCAAGCTTACCTGCTGATGGAATATTTACGCATATAGATAGAGGTGAAAAATAAATTGTAGCGTGGGCGTTCCTGCTCACGAAAAATGTAACAATTAATTACGTGGGCAAGAATGCCCACGCTACAGGGGTAAAATTGTCAACAAGCATAAAAGAGAGTTTAGTCTGGGCAAAAGAACAACTTCAAGAGGTATGTGAACGCCCACAATATGAAGCAGAACTACTTTTAGCATATCATTTAACTCAAGACCGTAGCTACTTGATAACGCATGAGAGAGATACCTTAGGCAATTTAGAGGATTTTCAAAAACTCATCCAGAGAAGATCTAGAAATGAGCCATATGAGTACATTACTGGAAACGTTAGTTTTTATGATATTCATTTAAAAGTAGAAAAGGGTGTGCTTATACCTCGTCCCGAAACGGAGATACTTGTTGATGTGGTTGCCAAGATTATAGAAAAAGAGCATATTACTCGTATTGCTGAGATAGGGGTAGGGTCTGGGGCTATTTCTGTGGTATTGGCTCGTAAGTTTCCCAATCTTCATATTATTGCAACTGATATTTGTGATACACCGCTAAGGGTGGCTAAGAAAAATAGAGATACTTTTGGTTTAGGCAGACAGATAGAGTTTCGTAAATCTCACCTTATAGATGAAGTTCCAGAAGCACTTGAACTGGTGGTATCTAACCCTCCTTATATTGCAGAGGATTTTATGTTAGAGTCTAATGTAATTGATTATGAGCCAAAAGAGGCACTATTTGGTGGGATTGTTGGAGATGAGCTGCTTAATCAAATTATTTTAGATGTGAAAGCTAGAGACATAAAATACCTCGCCTGCGAAATGGGGTATGACCAAAAAGAACCTATCTCAGCTTTTGTTAATGAACTTGGGGTAAAATCCATCAAGTTTTATAAAGATTTAGCAGGGTTTGACCGTGGATTTGTGATAGAATTTGTGTGATAAGTTCGGAAGGGGAAACTTTAGTCCCACCAAAAGTTCAAATAAGTATTAAGTTGTACAAAACTTCCAAGAAGTTGTAACTGTGAGTGGGACTGAAGTCTCCACTTCCAAAAGCATAAAACAAAGGAAAATAATAAATGAACAAATATTTTAAAATAGCAACCATCGCATATCTTGTACTTTTAGGTGCAACGCTAGGTGCAGGACTTTTTGCGGGCATTGTTGTAGCCCCTGTAACTTTTCATACAGAAACATGGTTAGGGTCTGAAGTTTTGAGCCACTATCAAGAAGGGTTGATTATGACAGAAAACTTTATAAGACTGTCGTATATGGTTAATGTTATACTCGTTGTTGTCGCACTATACGAAGGATATAAGTATAAAAAGTTTGAGAGAGATACCATTACTCAAGTAGCTACTTCCTTTGTATTTACTACAGGGTTACTTTTTTCACAGTATTATATTCCTGACATACTTACTATGCAGATGGCGGGTGAAGCGATGACACAGAGTGAAGCGTTTATCAATACGCATAAGGGCAGTGAGATCAACTTTAAGATCTTCTCTTTGGCACTTTTGGTACTTATGGTGCGAAATATGCAAAAGGCATGCAAATAGATGAGTAGTGAGTCATTGGAGCATCCATTTAAACCTATTGTCTTTAAAGATACAGAGGTCTTAATACTTGGATCATTCCCCAGTATTAAATCTTTTGAAAATAATTTTTA
>JAUXGC010000064.1 GCA_030622375.1 Sulfurovum sp. | reverse complement strand
CTATCTCTTATTTTATTTGCAATAGCTTCTATCTGTTGAGGAGATGATACATCAGAGTAGTATCTGTTGAGATTATCTTTAGTCTCTCTATAAACTTCATTTGCACTCTTGTAGGTATGTACTCTACTTGTAGTACCCCTCTTGCTAGCTCCAAACATATGCTTCCAAGACATCGATGTAAGTTTTGAGTTAAACTTTGTATCTATGTTTATTTGTGCAATACCATTAGACTTTAAAAATGTATCTGTAAGTATTGTTGGAGATATCGTAGTTCTGTTATGGTGTTTAGCTGCTGAACAACCACCTACAATCAAAGAAGTTGCAAGAATTATAACTATTTTAATATATTTAGACATTTTTTATTTCTCTTTTTTACTATTAAAGACTTATAGCCTTTGAGGCATCTCATCCTTAAAGGCAATCTCTTCAGCTTTAGCAAGTACATCCAAAGCACCATCAGCTATCATTTCAGTTGCTAGTAGTTTACCAAGCGTATCGCTTTTGGTTACTAAAGAGGTAAGTTCTCTATGCATAATATGTGTTCCGTCTGGGTAACCAAGCATCGCTTTAATCGTTATATTTTTACCATCAATAATTGCATTTACGGCAACAGGAGCAGAGCATCCAGCACCTATTTTAGAGACAAAATCACGTTCAAGTTTTGTACAGATGAAAGAGTTTTCATTGTTCAGAGTCATGGCAATTTCGCGTATTCTGTCATTAGAACTTACAATCTCTATGCCTAGTGAGGCTTGACCCATAGGCGGTATAAAAAAGTCTAGTTTTTCAACATAAGGGATATCCTTAAGCAAATCAAGTCTGTAAAGACCAATGTATGCAAGAATAATAGCATCATACTGCCCCTCTTTTAGCTTTCTAAGCCGTGTGTTAACATTACCTCTAAGTTCTTTGACTTTGAGGTCTGGACGCTGTTCTAAGAGTTGCATACGCCTTCTAAGACTTGTGGTTCCTATTGTTGCACCAATCGGGAGTTCATCTAAATTTTTATAGGTATGAGAAAGCAGTACATCACTCTGGTCTTGTCGTGTCGTAATAGCACAAAGTTCTAAACCTTCGGGGATATAGGTAGGTACATCTTTGAGTGAGTGTACTGCAAGATGTGCATTACCTAAAAGCATTTCATCTTCAAGTTCTTTAGTAAAATGCCCTTTTCCACCTATTAGTGCCAATGGCTTGTCGAGTATTTTATCACCCTTTGAAACGATTTCATTAAGCTCAACTGTAACTTCTGGAAATGAAGTTTCAATTCTTGCTTTAATATGATATGCCTGCCATAGAGCAAGATTACTTGCTCTAGTTGCTATGATTAATTTTTCCACACTGCTTCTTTAGTTTTTATTTAATAAGTTTCTCGTAACCAGTTCTCATTTTATCCCACTCACCGTCAATATAAACTGTTGGTGTGCCAGAAACCATCATTTTACTTGCAGTTTTTGCATCAGCCTCCATTGCAGCTTTTACTTTTTTTGTATTAATTTGAGCTTCAGTTACACTATAGTCGGCATATTTTTTTACTGCTTTGATAATTTTGCCAGCATTGGTCTCTCTTGGGTCTATTTTAAGTGAATATATCTTTTCTACCATATCTGCCCTACCTTCATGCTGTGCTACATGCATGATACGCGTAATCACATCAGAAACAGGATGAAGACTCAAGAGTGGTAAATGGTAATAATATACTACTAATTTTGCAGGGTTCTCTCGTGCGGCTTTAAAGATTTCCGGTACTAACTCTTGACAAAATGGACATTGAGGGTCAGAGAAGATGACCACTTTATGTTTTGCATTTTTATTACCAAAAAGAAGATGCTCATCATTGTATATACTTTTAGGTACAGTTGGTTTAATTTCATTACGATAATCATTCCCTGTTTTCATATCAATCAAGTGACCTGTAAAAAGTCCATCTTTAAAAAATATAATCTCAGGAGCACTAATCTCTCTATCTTGGTATGTTAAATCCATATTTGTTAACAGTACTTTCCACCCTGGTAACTCTTTTACTGTTTTAGATTCAATCACAGTAATGCCATTCACTTTTACTTCTGGATTTTTTACAACTGATCTCTTTACATACTTTAGTAGTAACTTGTTATCTGGTTGCGCCTCTGCACTAAGGGTTACTGAGAGTATCAGTATGCTCATCAATAATTTCAACGTCAATGACATCGTCATCTCCTTTTTTTGTATTAAATTTTGTTTGTTCGGGTGTTATTTTAGCAACAAATTGTAAATAGACTGTGTAACTAAGCAATAGTAGTCCCAAAAAGTCAGTCAATACCCCTGGAACAATAAGCATCATTGCACCTAAAAGATAGGCTGTACTTGCATTTTGAAAACTCTTCATACTTAACTTGCCTTGAGATACGGAACTTAAGTTTCCCATCAGTGCCAAAGGGGAAGACCTGAGCAAATTAACGCCTATAATTATAGTAAATACTATCCATAGTGTAGACCACACAAAACCTATATTTTCTCCTACTTTCAAAGAGAGAAATAGCTCTAAAAAGAAAATTGGTATAGCAACAAAAATCATCTACAAAACCTTTTGAAGCACTGCATCTAAGATACTATTTTCTAGAACTTCCTCTTTTGCAAGTCCATCTCTACATACAAGTTCAACAAGTCCATCTTGAAGTTTTTTACCTATAATTACTCCATAAGGGACACCTAAAAGTTCGTAATCTTTTATTTTGGCTCCAAATCTATCTTTTCTATCATCAAGCAGAACATCCAGTCCTTTATTGCTTAACTCTCTATAGAGTTTTTCACCTATATTTACTTGAGCCTCATCTTTTATATTTGAAATGATAATGTGCACATCAAAAGGTGCAGACTCTTTTGTCCAAATACACCCTTTATCGTCATGATTTTGTTCTATAATGGCGGCAAGCAGACGACTTACACCTATGCCATAAGTACCCATAATCATAGGTTGTGCTTTGCCATTTTCATCCAGAAAATTGGCTCCTAGTGGTTTAGAGTATTGCGTACCAAGTTGGAAGATATGCCCTACCTCTATCCCTTTGGTATAGCGTAAAGGTTTTGCACAATATAAACATAAATCCCCTTCTTGTACGGCTACAATATCTTGATAGTTGGCTTTAACTCCCTTGAAACTATTGCCTACAAGATGATAATCCTTCTCATTGGCTCCACATATCATAGAAGTAGCTTCCTTAAGAGAGTTGTCCAATACAACACCTACACCTTCTGGCACTACTGTAGGACCCATATATCCAGCAACAAGTCCCGCCTTAGTCAATTCATCTTCATCAATATCTAACAAATCATTGGCACCCACAGCATTACATGCTTTTACCTCTTGAAGTTCATCTGAACCCCTTAGGGCAAAAAGTACTACTGCGGTTTTCCCTTCATCAAAAATTGCTTTTTTTGCTACTGTTTTAACGAGATAATGTGAGTCAACTTTAAAAAAACTACTTAAAGCTTCTATAGTTTTCGTCTCTGGGGTATTGAACTTTGAAAAAATAGCTTCTGGTGCTTCTGTTACACAAGTTTTCTCTTTCCTTATGGCTGCTTCTATATTTGCACCATATTCACAACTGTCGCACACAACAATAGTATCTTCACCAGAGTCAGCGAGCACCATAAACTCTTTGCTCCCGCTACCACCTATCGCACCAGAATCTGCTTCAACTACTCTAAAATCCAGTCCCAAGCGTGAGAATATCTTTCGGTATGTCTCTTCCATTAATGCAAATTCGCGTTGCAAATCTTCATTTGATGCATGAAAACTATACCCATCTTTCATTAGAAACTCACGTCCACGCATCAAGCCAAAACGAGGTCTTATTTCATCACGAAATTTAAGGTTTATCTGATAGAGATTTAATGGTAGTTGTTTGTAACTTTTTACTGTTTGTCTTGCAAGATTTACCATCATCTCTTCATGCGTAGGTCCTAAAATAAAATTATTGTTTTTACGATCTTTAAAACGTAAAAGCTCTTTGCCATACTTTTCAAAACGTCCACTCTCTTGCCAGAGTGAGGCAGGAGTAACAAAGCTTAAACTAACCTCTTGGCAGTTTGCTTTGTCTAACTCATCTTTAACTACTTCACGTACTTTGTCCAATACTTTTTTACCCAATGGTAAAAAGTTATAAAGCCCACTTCCGCCTACAGACTGGATAAAACCCGCTCGTATCAGATAAATATGGCTTGCCAATGTTGCATCATTTGGGGTCTCTTTGGTAGTAGGGATTAATAGTTTTGAAAATCTCACGCACTGTATCCTTTTGTATGGTGATCATTTTTATACTGCTTAAAGTCAATATGTTCAGTATCTATATTGAACATTCTTTTTACCGCCTCAATACAGTTCGCATTTTTTTTCTCTACAGAAGAGCTTCTGAGGTTTTGTGTAGGGTCGTGCAAGAAACGATTAAACATCTGTTCTGCCATTTTTCGCACATTTGCTTCATTCTCTACTGGTAAAAAACCTTTTTGTATAGCTCTATGCATCTCTTTATCGATTGCTTCTGAAACATGCTCTCTCATTTGCTTAATAACAGGCTCTACAGAGAGAGCTCTAAGCCATGTATAAAACTCTTCTGTATATCTACTGACTATTTCAGATGCTATAACCGCCTGCTCTTCACGCAAAGCATGATTATCATTTGAAATACTACGCAAATCATCTATACGAAAAAGATGCAACTTCTCCAAATCCATATCTTCTATATCACGAGGGATTGCCATATCGAACCAGTGTCTTGGCAGTGTCTTGTTTTCTATAAGTTCTTTTGTAATTACTGGCTCTTTTGAAGAGGTAGCAGAAAATAGCAAACGATATCTATTTATGTATTTAGGAAGCTGATCCATAGTGTCTGCTTCTACATTTTCACCTAGACTCTCTGCCACAGCTTGTACTTTTTTAAGGTCACGTCCTATAAGAACTACATCACACCCTACTCTAAGCAAATGCTTGACCGCAAGCACGCCCATATCACCAGCACCCACAACAATGCCTTTCATTCCCTGCATATTTTCACCTAAAAGCTTATGTGCCTGAGCAACTGCAACAGAAGCTATCGATATAGGATTTTGCGAAATATTGGTTGCATTTCTAACCTCAGCTGCACACTTGATTGCATAAGAGAGCATACGATTGAGCTTTCGTCCTGCTGTACCATTTTCAAAAGAAAATTTAAATGCCTCTTTTGCCTGTCCTGTGATTTGAGACTCACCTACAACCAATGAATCCAAAGAAGATACAACCAAAAACAGATACTCTACTGCCTCTTCATCATCATAACGTCTTGCAGCAGTTTTAAGTTCATAAAAATTCAAATCACTCTTTTGACTCATCAGTCCAAGCACTGCATGATAGCTTGAAAAATTATCTCTAGTTGCAAGTATAATATCAACACGATTACAAGTAGAGATAACAAAAGCTTCATAAACAAACTCAAACCCAACCAACTGGTTGAGTAAAACTTTTTTCTCTTCATCATTAGAAAAAGCCAATTTCTCTCTCATGGCTTGGTCACAATTTTTATGAGAAAAACTCACAACCTGATAATACATTAAAAGTCCCTCTCTATCATTGCCATTGCTATACTGCTTAGTGCATCTTCACCCTGTGCATTCATTAAAGAGATAGCCTCTTCAACTAACACTTTTGCTTCCATATAGTTCTTTTGTATAACTCCATGTTCTTGCATCTTAACTTTAATCCACATCTCTTCATTTTTAGAAAGTCTCTTCGTATGCAGTGACTTCAATATTATTTTCTCCTCTGCATCTAACACTTCATACAGATAGATATATGGTAGTGTAGTTTTACCCTCTTCAAAATCATGAAGTGCTGGTTTACCCAAGGTTTCAGAGTCCATTGTAATATCTAGTATATCATCTATCATTTGAAAAGCTATACCTAAATTTCTACCATATCTCATATAAGGTATCTTATTTTTCCCTGCCAACACTGCAGCAGCTCCAGCAGTAGCTTCCATAAGTGAAGCTGTCTTTTGGTAAATCATTTTAAGATAGATCTCCCTATCTATATTAAATGTTTTAGAAAGTGAAACGTCTTTAAGTTCTCCAAGGCTAAGCTGTACAACTGCATTGGAGACTATTTTTGATACTTGTGGACCAATATTGTTTAACTCCAAGAAACCTTTAGAGTAGAGAATGTCCCCCAACATAATGGCTGTTTTGTTTCCATAAAGTGCATTGATAGAGGGTTTATTGCGGCGTGCATAGGCATCATCTATGACATCATCATGCAAAAGGCTGGCTGCATGTATCATCTCAACTATTGCTGCTGTCTTTATAGCAGGCAAACTATTGCCGGCTATCTTCAAAATGAGTTTTGCTCTAAGTCTTTTTCCATGAGGAAGCTTTCTGTAAAGCCCTAAAACTTCTTTATCATCAAGATCATTTACAAACTGTTCTATTTTTCTCTCAACGGCACTTAACATCTCTTTCCTACTTCTCCCTGAGTAACTATTATTACCTCTGTTATTTTTATCTAAGGAAATTATTATAGCTAAACAATGTTAATCTTATCGACTTACTCTTTCACCCTATAAAACACAGCATACATCAGAGGTACATAGTAGAGGTTTAGCACAGTTGCCCAAGCGACACCGAAGCCAAGTGAAACTGCCATAGGTTTCAAAATAAGTGCTTGTCCACTAGCAAAAAACATTAGGGTAGATAGCCCTAGAACTGTAGTAGCAGATGTTAACAGTATAGGTCGTAGTCTCATTTTTGCTTTTTGGGAAATCTCCTCATAACTCTTGCTCCCTTTAATGAAATCTAACATAATCAAACCATCATTCACCACAACTCCAGCAAGACCCACAATGCCCATAGCACCTGGAGAAGAGAGGTTTAATCCTAAAATATAAGTGCCCACTAGGGCTCCTAATACAGATAGGGGTATAGTTGAGATAACAATGAGTGGCAACCATAAAGAGTTAAACATCCACACTAGTGTTAGAAAAATTAAAAATATAGCTATGACGGCTGCTTGTGTCATCTCATCTTTCATCTTTCTAGTCTCTTTCTCTTCGCCTTTAATAATAACAGTAACACCCTCTTTTTCAAATTCTTTAAGTAATGGTTTAATCTGCTTCACGACTTCAGTTGCAAGAATTTCT